>JAJRZB010000098.1 GCA_024275455.1 Bacteroidota bacterium
GATAAAGAAGTTGAAAGAGTTTATCTAGAAACATATTCCGAGGATATACAAAATTTTGAATTAACAGATAAACAAAAAAAAATAATTGAAACTGTTGCTGAAAGTGTTGATAAAAAAGAGTTTAAACCTTATTTGCTTCACGGAGTAACCGGCTCAGGAAAGACACAAGTCTATATTGAACTAGCTAAAAAAGTAATTGCTCAAGGTAAAACAGTATTAATGTTGGTTCCAGAAATATCACTTACTCCTCAAATTACCTCTCGGTTTATAAATAATTTTAGGGATGGAATATCGGTAATGCACAGCCGAATGTCGTTAGGCGAACGTTATGACACTTGGCGGGGAGTAATTAGTGGAAAGTACAAAATTGTTATTGGTCCGCGCTCTGCTTTGTTTGCTCCATTGGAAAATCTAGTACTAATTGTTGTTGATGAAGAACATGATCAAAGCTATAAACAATATGATTTAATTCCGAAATACAATGCCAGAGATGCTGCGGTATTAAAAGGAATGTTCAGTAAATGCCCGGTCGTTCTTGGTTCCGCAACACCTTCTCTAGAAAGTATGTTTAATTCTAAAATCGGTAAATATGAGCTGCTGGAATTAAAGGAACGAGTTGATAATGCAAAACTGCCTAAAATACGTCTGGTGGATGTTACTCTTGAAAATAAGAAAAAAAGAATGCTGGGTGTTTTTTCCAAAACTTTGCTAGAGGCGATTGATGAAAGGTTAAATAAAAAAGAAAGTGTGATAATACTTCAGAACAGAAGAGGATTTGCAACACAAGCTTATTGCAACGATTGCGGCGAAATAGATATGTGCGATGATTGCAGTGTATCGATGGTTTATCATATAAATAAAAACATAATGAAATGTCATTATTGCGGTGCCGTAAAACCGGTGCCCCGAGCTTGTAAAAATTGCGGATCGATAAACATTAAATTTTTTGGAACCGGAACACAAAGAGTTGAAGATGAGCTTGCATTCCATTTACCCAATGCCAATATAGAGAGAATTGATTCCGATACAATCAATAAAAAAGGAAAGCTTGGAATTATTCTAAATAGTTTTAGAAAGGGTGAAATAGATATTCTCGTTGTAACTCAAATAGTTTCTAAGGGGATGGATTTTTCTAATGTTACGTTGGTCGGAGTAATTTCTGCAGAAACATCATTATGGATGCCGGATTTTAGAGCTGATGAAAGAACTTTTCAATTGCTAACACAAGTATCAGGGCGTTCAGGCAGAAGTAAAGTGGAAGGTGAAGTTATTATTCAAACCCAAAATCATAAAAGTTTTGTTTTGCAAAAAGTACTTGATAATAATTATGAAGAGTTCTATGCAAAAGAAATTATGCTCAGACAGCAAAATCAATATCCACCTTTTTCTAGAATAGCATTGGTTGAAATAAAAAATGAAGATGCTCAAAAAGCACGTAATGCAGCTAATGATTTTTTTAAAAGAGTTACAAAGTTCGGAGATAAAATTTTAATTTTACCACCGAATGAAGCTATTATTTCTAAAATAAAAGGCATTTACAGATATCAGATAATGATTAAATCGTTAAGAAGTGTTGATCCCGGTGGAAAAATATTAAGAAATGCATTGAATAATGCTATTATTGATTATAATCAAAAATCAAGATTTAGAGATGTAAAAATTTATTTTGATATTGATCCTCAGAGTGTTTTATAGTAAAAACCTTAATTAATATTTAAGAACAATTTTAATATTGTTCAGTCATTGCGAATCCAACGTTTTGTGTTGGATGTGGCAATCTGTCAAATAGTATCAGTTTATATTAAAAGATTGCTTCGTCGTCAAGAACAACTCCTCGCAATGACAATAATATTTATCAATTTAGAATTTTACATTCCAAACCATTTTAAAAATGGTAAAGTATTTATTCTTTATTGAGAAATTCCAAAAAACAACAAACTTAAACCAATCCAAACTCCAAAAGTAAGAGCATAGTATTTTATAGTATTTGTGGATTTAAATAATATTGATAAACCTATACTTACAACAATAAAATACCAAATCATAAAAATATCGACAAATGACATTAATACATCAGGAAACTGTCTTATATCCATACCTAAAATTTCAGCTAAATTTGGTGTATTCATATATTGTTTTGTTAAAAAGGCAATAATTAAAGTTAGAATAGACTGAAGCATCAGTATATAAAAAGGTAATCCTAAGCTAACTAGTGCTTCTTTGTAAGTGCCTTGGTCTTTAAAACCAAACTTAATTATAAGCCAGTAAATCAAAGCTGAAAAGAAAAGAATAAACCATAGCCCTATAAATTTTGTAATATAGGTCATAATTTTACCCCACTTTAATCCCATTTCTCTTCCCATTTCAGCTTGCTCTTCTGTGATTTTGCCACTTTCAATTTGCTTATTTATACTCTTTTCTATTTCAACAGATGCTTTTTCTTCAAAATCATATTTTATACTTTCATCCGTAAACATTATTATGACTGACAATAGGGAAAATAGTGAAGCAAGAAATAATGGTAAGAACCAATCAGTTGTCTTTAATGGATATTTTGAAACGTTTATAAAAGTTTTTTGTGGCTCGGTAAATATTCCAACTATTTTATCAGTTAACCCAAGTTCTTCTTCCTCAATAACTTCTTCAACCGGATCTTGATTATTTAATTCGTCCATAACATTTTCCTTACATTAGTTACTAATATTGTTTTAGTAATTCATAATTATAAAGTAATATCAAAATACTTTTATCTATGTTATTAATCAAAAAAAACTTATTTAGTTTTCTACGAATAAACTATTATATCAACCGATTTCAATATTTTACTATGTACAAAAGTCTAACTGAACTTAAATGTTAAAAATCCTATTATTCCCCTTGCAATTAAGGAGATGCTCAATAATGCATAGAACCAGTTAGCCGATGGAAAGTAAAAATATATTACAGCCATTGAAATTCCTATAACAATACTTTCCCAATTATTAATCTTGTAAGTAAGAAAAATCTCTCGTTCATCCGGTTCTGATTTTGCTGTTAAGATTAAAGCTAAAAAAAATATAAGTAATCCTATCAATCCAAAATCGCCGAATAGGTTACATAAAACTATTAAGAGAATACCGGTGAGAAATTCAATTGTATAAAACAATAAGTAATTTCCTCTCACGTTCATTTTAACCCTCTATTTTATTTAGCAAAAAAATGTCTTCAACTGAAACACCAAAGTAATCGGCAATTTTTAATGCTGTTATAACCGTTGGTACATACTTGCCTTTTTCAATAGCGTTTATACTTTGTCTGCTTAAGCCGCAAGCTTTCCCTAAGTTTTCCTGAGTAATATTTTTCTCGGCTCTAAGAACTTTTAATCTGTTTTAAATTTGTTTTTTCATAAAAGCATATCCGTTACAAAAGTAAAGTATACTTTACATAAAGTCAAGTAAAATTTACATAGTGAATGATTTTTTCTCTTTTTGAAGGCCAGGAGTATCAATAGTTTTTTTAAAGTGGTAAATTTATACAATAAAATTAGGAGAATTAGTGAAAACAATAATAGAACCTTTTCGTATTAAATCGGTTGAACCGATAAAATTTACTACTAAAGAAGAACGTGTAAAACTACTTGAAGAAGCCGGTTACAATCCTTTTTTATTGCATGCGGAAAATGTAATAATTGATTTATTAACCGATAGCGGTACATCGGCAATGAGTGCAAGTCAGTGGGCCGGAGTGATGGAAGGGGATGAATCTTATGCAGGTTCTAAAAGTTTCTACAAATTTGAAGCTGCCGTAAAAAAAATAACCGGACACGAATTTATAATTCCAACTCATCAAGGAAGAGCAGCGGAAAAAATACTATTTACAATTCTCGGTGGCAAAGGGAAGTATATTCCAAACAACACACATTTTGATACAACACGCGCTAATGTTGAATTTACCGGCGCAGAAGCTGTTGATTTATTAAATGAGAAGGGGAAACACCCGGAAATTCGTGCTGACTTTAAAGGTAACATGGATGTTGAAAAATTAGAAGAGTTTATTAAAAAAGTTGGTAAAGAAAATATTCCTTTGGTAATGATAACTGTTACAAATAATAGCGGTGGTGGTCAGCCGGTTTCTATGCAGAACATTAAAGATGTAAGAGCAGTTTGCAATAAATATAGTTTACCGTTGTTTTTAGATGC
>JAJRZB010000099.1 GCA_024275455.1 Bacteroidota bacterium
CATATCTCCTTTTTGCATTGAAGAATGATCGGGTTTCTTTTCTGTGGATTTATTTTGGGCTGTTAATACATTAGTTATACCAAACAAGAGTCCGAAGACTATTATAAAAACATAATTTTTATTAACTCTATTTGACATTGTGTCCTCCTTTTTTGTAATTGCAAATTTCTATGACTTGTATTGCAATTTGAATGCCAAATAAAAAGTTTGTTTTTTCTCAGTTAACGTAAGTTTTTCTGGGTATGGGTTTAAAAAATTTAATGTTTTTAAGATTATTGAAAAAACTTTGTGATTTTTAGATATTTGAGGAAAATCGGAAAGTAAGTTTAGTAAAAAACTTTCTAACCAGAATTAGGGTTCTTCGAAACCGATATAGACATAACCAATACCGTCAATGATTTTTCCAGCATTTCTCTTTAGTTCTACTTTACATTTGGATAACCAATAAGACAATCCTAACATCTCAATTTCCTGTCCTTTAAAACTTGGTAAGATATTAATGTCAAATTGTTTTTTAGTAGATTCAAATTTCCATCCTAATTTAAACTTATCATTAGATGATTTGACAGATATAGTTGTATCAGCTTTAGCGATGAATTTATGCAAGACCTGGTTATTTCCATTACTATCGGAAATGAGCATCGAATTTATTTCGGGAAAAATGTCGCTGTGGTAAATTAAAATATCAGTAGTATCTTTAAAATGAAGAGCGAAAATATCGCTTAGTGCATTTTGTTCAGGCTTATCTCCCCACTGATGCTGGAATACACCGATACCATTTAATTGATATTTTTTACCTTCATAAAGCATCTGTGCAGAAACCTCCCCTCTTGGTATGGCGTATATACGATTAAAACTTTTATCGCCAACTGCTAATTGACCGATATCAATAGGTTTTTTTACAGGAGTATATTTTAGTGAAAGATCAAAATCATCAATTTTAAGTTTAACTTTATAAGGTCCATTTCTGTTCTCACGTTCTAATATATTGTCGCTATAATTTTCCATCAATTGACCGGTTGTATGTGTTGTACTGCTGAACAGAGGTATTTGTATTTTTGAAAAATTTTGATATTCATTTTTCTGTTTGTCTGCTACTACAATATAAATTCCACTAGCCTTACTTCCTATAACTTCTCCTGTAAAGAAAAAAATGGTTACGCCAAACTGTAACCCCTCTTTATTTTTTACATGAGTGAAAAAAGACCATGCTTCAAAATCGGCATCTTCATGTATGCCGTCATCTTTTGGAAATTCCAGGTCCTGTGCGTATGCGTTTACTGGTTGGAATAATACGATGATAAGAAACATAGAAAACAATAAAAATGTCAAGTTTCTATTATGACTTGTAATAATATTTAATTTGGTGCTAATGTTTTGTCTGATCATCATTAGTTTTTTTATTTATAGGTTTTTAATCATTATCTTTGAATTATACCATGTACAAGCCTGTAAAAATAATAAGTTTCAACTTTATACTTTTATAATTCTAAATTTATTGTAATAATATATTGTTTTTAGAACGATCTAAAAGGTAAACATTGTTAAATCACAGCATCTTTGTTTGCGCAAAAAAGAACGTATTTTTACTTAAACGTTCTAGCAAAACATAAATTAGTATGGAAACAATTTTCATTACTCAACCGCAACAACTATGCTTCTTCTTATGATCTGAACTATTATGATTATGATGTGATTGAAGATTGTTAATATGTTGATTAGAGTCAACTTGTAAGTTTGTATTTTGACTTTTTTTTGAAAAAAGTATGTATAACCCGAAAATAATTACAATACCGAAAATTATATATAAAGTCATTTTCTTTTTCCTTAAGTTTTGATGTGTATTTGTTAAGTGCAATTAAAATGCCAAACTAAATGTCCATTTTTCTTCAAATAACTGAGGGTTGGTTGAATAGAGGTTTAAGATATTTAAATAATTTTAGATTATTAAAAAAATATGTTAGATGGAATAGTTCTTCAATAAACCTAAGTTGCATTATAAAATTATAGTTGATACATTGTTAATTCATATTGTCATCGTCCATTCCCATATGCATTTTCCCTTCAATATCGGTGTGTGATTCCATAAAAAGCCTCTCGGCTAAAATAATAAAAACAATTCCTATTAAAGCAACAATAAGAACAAACGGATCATTTAAGTATTTTATATAAACAAATGCAGAGAGAATTACAATATCCATAACAATGGCAATAAAAGGAATAACAGGATTAAAGTTTACATCCTTTCTAAGGTATCGGAAAAGTCCCCAATGAATAGCTGCATCCATCAAAAGATAGTAGATTGCACCAATTGATGCAATTCTTGTAAGGTCAAATAAAATTGTTAAAAGTATTGCAAGAGAAACAGTAAAAATAAGAGCAGGATTTTTAAGATTTCTTGTTCTAGATAAGTTAGGTATTTGTTTCATCCTGCTAAGCATGCCCAATAATCTTGAAGCTGAAAAAACACTTGCGATTACTCCGGATACAGTGGCTATGATTGCAATACCAATTGTTAAAAAAGTACCCCCCTCTCCAAAAGCAGGTTTAGCTGCTGCAGCCAAAGCATAATCTTTTGCGGCAATGATCTCAGGAATACTTAGTCCTCCGGCTACAGATAATGCCAAGGTTACATAAATAAGAGTACATATTAAAATCGAGATGATGATAGAACGACCCACATTTTTATGTGGATCCTTTATATCGCCCCCCTGATTTGTGATTGTTGTAAATCCCTTATAGGCAAGGATTGACAAAGCTAACGCAGCGATAAATCCAAATCCCTGAGGTAAAGATCCACTATTTTCCGAAATATAATTACCAGAAATAGTAGGCAAACCGGAAATCAGAAGACCGGCAATAGCCAGTAAAGCTATTCCCGCTACTTTGATTATTGCCGTAATTGTTGCTGTTGCTTCAATTAGTTTATTACCCGAGATATTAACTATAAAAGCAATTGCAATAAGTATTACACCCAAAACGGAAGCATAACCTTCGTATTCATTTGGAAAAAGTCTGAGTGTATAAGTACCAAAGGTACCAGCAACAAGGCTTTCGGAAACAACCATTGAAACATACATTAATAACGAAAATGTACCGGTTGCAGTCCCTGGTCCGTATGATTTTGTTAAGAATTTTGCTACTCCGCCGGAAGATGGATATGCATTCGAAAATTTAACGTAGGAATAAGAACTAAATCCCACTACAAGTGCTCCGGCAACAAAAGCTATTGGAAATAAATCACCAACTAGTTCAGCTATTTGTCCCATAAGTACAAAAATTCCAGCACCTATCATTACACCTGTACCAAGTGATACAGAACCGATTAGAGAAAGTTTTTGATTATTATTTTTTTCAGTTTTCATTTTTTTAATTTTGGTTATTGTTAAAATTAACGGCTGACTATAATTTCTTTATTAATATTATACTAATTTTACTTTTCCAGGGTATGGAAATTTAGTTATTTATACTTTGTAAATATTCACTTTTAGAATATTGCGTATCTTTTTTCCTTTTAAGTATTTTTAGAAACAAAAATTTTATTTTCCTTAACATTCACTTGAAATTGCGTTAACGGTCTTGGCGGCGGTCCTTGAATATTAATACCATTTAAATCATAATGTCCATTATGACAAGCACACCAAATATGTTCAAAGTCTTCCCGGTATTGTACGGTACAATCTAAATGTGTACAAACGGCAGTGAACGCTTTTAACTCTCCTTCTTTCGTATTAATTAAAATTCCGGGTTTACTACCAAACCGAAAAATTTTTCCGCTGTTTGCTTTAAGCTTACCTGTACTGCCGGCAATAACAAAATTCGGTTCAGCTTCTGTTTTTTTTGGAGGGATAATATAACGCAGAATTGGATAAACAATAAAACCCAAAGTAGCGGTAATAGATCCTCTAAAAATAATTTTCAAAAAAAGACGTCTTGATTTATCCTGATTACTTTTTGATAATTTAACATTTTTCACTTTTTTATCTCCAATGTTTATTTTAGATAGAATTATCATGGAAATTATTTTATATAAAAATTCATCAAAATAAATCTTTAACGGAAGCATTAAACGCTACTGTTAAATAATTAGTTTTTAGTGTAGTACAGATTTTTGATGTTCTTTCATAGTTGTAAAGTTATTATTCTTATAATTTTAAATCTGTCTGCATGTCATTTAAGATAATTCCCGATCGACTAATGATTAATATTTTAATTTATACTCATATATAACAGATAATCCTACGGCTGATATAACTACTATAATACCAAAAAGTTCAAAAGTTTGTAGAGTTTCACCAAACACAATAAAAGCAATTAGTAAGCCAAATACGGGGATTAAAAACAAGTATAGTGATAGTTTGCCGGCCTCGTATTTCTGTAACAACCAGAACCAAACAACAGTTGTTAGAGCAGTACCAATGAAACTTAAAAACATCAATAAACCTATAAAGGACCCATTCCATAAAATATCTTTACTTGATTCGAAAAAAAATGAAAATACTAAAAGTGGTAAACTTCCTACAATAAGCTGCCATCCGGTAAGTGATATAAGATCGTTTCTCGGTTTTAGTTCTTTTAGTAGAATAGAAGTAACTGCTGCTCCAATTGATGTTCCTGTTGCAAGCAACGCACCAATAAAGGCATATTGATTTTCACCTATAAATGATTGGGCAGATATTAAGACAATTCCTGTTAATCCAAGAATAAGAGAAGCTAATTTCACAAGTGTAATTTTCTCTCTAAGAAATATAGCAGCCAAAATAATGATTGCTAACGGCTGAGTATTTCCAAGAACAGAAGCAATACCGGCACCGGCAAATTCCGGACTGGAAAACATAAACCCAAAAGTAACTGTTGTTGACAAAAGACCGAATGGCAGAATCCATTTGAGTAAATTTCGACGAGGTAAGATTGGTTTCTTTAGAAAAATTAGTAATAGAATAAGAGAACTCCCACCAATAATAGTTCGAAAACCGGCAAAACGTAACGGAGGTGAATATTCTAAACCTAATTTAATAGCTGTATAACAGATCGCAGCTATAAATGAATAAATCAACATCAATCCGAATAAAGATAATGGTGAGAGTTTTTCTTCCTCTAGAAAAAATCCAGATTGAAGTTTATTTCGGTTCATATATATTAAATCCAAATAGGTTTTTGCATTTTAACATTTGTCATTTCCAACATTTTTTTGTGAGAAATTTCATACTCCCTTATAGTTTGGAGGTTTCTCAATCGCTTAAAAAGCAAGCTTATTACGAAATGACAAAATTTTGTTTCCGGTTTTCCGAAAACCATTTTATTTTATAGTATTAGTTAATAGGCTCACTATCTATATTATATTGCGCGTCAGATTATTTAGTAACTGGGTTTCCCTCGGTTGCGGGGAAGAATTAGAATAATATCGTCGCAATCACATTTCTCCGGTTTAGGTTTCTGGGTATTCAATTCATAATACATACCTGAAATATATGTTTCTGGATCACCATCAAATAGTTGTTTGCATTTTGGACAACAAAAATAGATTACACTACCTTTATAAGCACTGAGAGGGACATCCAGAATATTATTAAGTTCCATTCCACATACTGGGTCGCGTTCCATTTTAATCTCCTTTAGTTAATACATAGCAACAGTATTAAATTTTTAATTATTTATATCTGAACCAGTTTAATGTTTTCGTTAAATTTTCATTGTTATTTTGTTAAGAAGTAAAATCATCTAATTTACCGGCTATTGCTAAATAATTAATTGAAGATTTTTTTACCTGTGTGCATTGATTTTTTTCAATGTCACAAAACTCACTTAAACCGCATTCAATTGACTTTTCCTCTTTTTTCTCAATGCCTTTTGCAATGGTTATCATGGTAATAACTAATGTGAACAATGTAATTATAAATATTATAAACACGGCAACCTCCATGTTTTAGTTTGTTTATACATAAGTGCACAAATAGTAAGCCAAATATATCAGTACAAAAAAGCAGTTGGTTTTTTAGCTTAAAAAACTATGGTGTATTTAAGTTAAAACAGTTTTCTTATCAGAAACTAAATATTGAACTTGGTTTGCTTTAGCAATTTTTAATAACCATAGTATTTCGTTGGGAACAAGCATATGAATTTGACTTAGAATTTTGTGACTTTCTTTAATGAAAAACTCAGCAATTACTTTATTTGAAAATACCGGTGGTTCCTCAGAGATAAAATTATTTTATAATAATGTATTAATTGATTCTTCGCAAAATTCTTCGGCAAAACCAAAGTATTTTCCAACAACCATTATCATTTTTCTTTCAAACTCACTAATGTTATTATCTTTTTTTACAAGTATTAAAAATCCTCGTAGAAATTCACTGCGGTCTTTATATGTCAATTCCATAATTCCATCAATTTTTAAGATTATTATTAAAAGTAATATTGTATCAGTATATAATGAAATCTTTATTCAGTATCTTTATCAACTTTGCTGTTTTGTTTTTGAAGATATTTCTCAGGATTTCCTTCAAAAAGAACTCTGCAAAGCGTAGAACAAAAGTGATATGTTTCTCCTTCGTGTAATACCTTTTCACTTTCCGGATTTTCTTCTACTTCCATTTCACATACAGGATCTATTGCCATTTTATTTCTCCAAGTTTTATAATTAAATGATATAAACCGGATGACAATTAATGTGCCAATATTAACTTATCGTTTAATAATGAAAGGGAGGAATTTCTGAGCGTATACTTGAAGAAAATTTAAATTACTTTAAAAAAATAAAAAAAATTAAAATAATTCATGCTATATACAACACGAATAAACGTTACGAGTAGAAATTGTTTTAGTGATTCTTGGAATCAAATAGGTTATTAATAATAGGATTTTTTAGATGTTTAATTTGGTGTTTATATACGTTTGGGTGATCTTTTATTAATGTTTCATTTATGCAGCTTAAGTATTAATGACAGCCAAATTTATCCGGATCTTTTTTTACAGCAATTTTAGGGTCTGTATTTTTAGATACATTATTAGACCATCGATAAACGAAATAGCCGAATGATCCGAAAATAAAAGCGAAAAAAGCTATTGTTAGAATAAGGTCAAACATAACAACCCCCTTTTATAATTGCTGAATATTTTGGTGTTAATATTAAAACATTTGCAATGCCAAAAATTTGTTGAGCTAAATTTTAATCAAATAATTTTCTCGTTATTTCTATTACAATAACAAGCTTAAAAAATATATAATTAGTGTAATAACCGATAAAGTAAGAATGAATTTAAATATTTTGCTTACTATCTCGAATACTATTGCTATCATTAGAGTGAAAAAAAGTAACGTTGCCATTTTTGTATCCTTAAATTTATTCTATTGATATAAGGACAAAAAGTGTACCAGAATAAATACTCTTTTCTGAGAGGAATTTGAAAGGAATAGAATTATTTTATAAAAATATTTAATAGATTTTAACTTTTTTAAAATTACATCGTAAAACAACAAATGCCTTTTAAACAAATTACGTATTAATAATTCCTATTATGGGCTTAAAGCTATTTGTTAAAAGGCAAAGTATACTGCAACATTTGGGGTTTACTTTCAGTAAATAGTAATACAAAAATAGTAATGCAAAAACACGTAGGTTCATTTTGGAATAATAATTTCTCAATAAAGTGTTTTATTTGGAATATATGTAACTATTACTTAATAGTATTCATTTAAGTGTTTTTGTTTAAGAATATATTAATCACCAAATTTCTTCTGATAAAAATTATAGATATAAGTAAAAGTAAATCCCAAAAAGTAACCCCAAATTCCGGCAAGAATAGTTGAGCCAATAAAACTAAGTGCTCCGGAACTATTTGCAATGGGAATAAATGGGACTATAAATTCTCGAGAAACCCCACTAATTAAAGTGGTAATAAAGAAAATAATAAAAATTAATATTGAAAAAAGTCCCAATGTTAATCCACTGATATTTGCGTTATAATATTTCATAGCACCTCCTGTTTAACTTACGTTAACAACTTTTACTTTTTCAAAATAATTAAATACACTGGCAATTATTGAAGCTGAATAAAAACTATAAACTATAATATCGAATATTCCGATGAGAAAGCTTTGAAGGGTTAAATCACTAAATCCGGGTAAGAGAATTTTCCAAATCATACTCATATTTAAAAATTGAGGAACAAATAAATCGTATACAAAGCAGATTGTAAAAAGGAATGTGATATATGTTAAGATTGTAAAAAACAGGGTTTTGAATCTAACGAAAAAAGGTTTTGGAACGCTTTCTCTATTTGAAATTTTCTTTCTGATTAATATGTTATAAATAGGAACAACGATATATCCGGTAATGTAAGCAGCTAATCCTACTTCAATTAGTCCTAATAAAAATCCTAAGAAAGAAAATTCATTAAAACCCGGTAGTATTCTTGCCCAAAGTTTGTGTATGTGCCAGAAGCCATTAATATTAAGCTGCTCAAGTATAAACTTTCCGGCCATGCAAATGATATAAAATATTTCTAAAATAAAAAACAATGCACTTGCTACGGGATACGGCTCTATTTTTTTCATAATTTTACTCCTCTTATCATTTGAAAATTATTTTTACTTTTGGCATAAATGGAAATCTTTTTATGAACTTTGCTCAATTAAAAAACTCTTCTCTTTATGTAAATTTATGATAATGTAGTATCAATGATTTTAATACCAATTAAAGCATAAATCAGAGTCAGAAATTATTAATATAATATTTCACAAAGCTTTTATTTACTTATAAATTTTTCCGGCTCATTTTCAAAAGCCGCTTGGCACATCGGACAGCATAAATAATATTCTTTTTTATTATGAGTGATTTTTGCGTATGCTTTATTTTTATTAATTTTTTTACCGCAGACCGGATCTCTTAAAAAATTATTGTTATTTTTCATGTTAAACCTCATATAATAAATATTGTCTTTTTGTTTTGTGAATAACATATAATAAAAACACGTACATAAAAAATGCCAGAAATATTATTGACTTGAAACCATACATTAAAGCCATAATTATTGATAAACTTGATGCTGCCGCACCGCTTATACTTGAATACCCCAATAGAAGGGCTATTCCGTTAGAACTTTTTATTTTTGACATTTCCTTTAAAAGCAGCGGAAAAGGAATACCGAGTAAAAAAGCAGGTATTCCAATGGAAAATATAAGCCAGTATAAAGACGAGATGTCCCTAAGTATTGGGAGTAATAGAAAATATTCGATTACACTTGATATTATTATGATAAATATTGCTATTGATATATAATGCAGATAATCTTTTTTAATAATCAACGAAAGCAAACTCCCGAATCCGTTTCCCAGCAAGAAAAGAAAAAGAAGTACTGAGATTGATTTTGTTGGGGAGTTAAGATTTAGGTTTAATATCTGAAATGTATAAACTTGAATCAAGAAATATGATGAGCCTAATAATATTGAAATCATGCTATATTGCTTAAAGAGCTTGTGTTGCAATTTGGTTAATCTGTCTATACCGGATAGACCGAAATCTTTTTTATATTGTGCTATTAACCAAATTATAATTCCGATTAAGATAACCAGCAAAATAATCATATTGTCTGGCAGTCCGAATTTGAAATTATAGAAGAAAGGGGA
>JAJRZB010000100.1 GCA_024275455.1 Bacteroidota bacterium
ATAAACCGGAACGGAAATGTTTCGGAAATGTTTCTTTAATGTATCAGAAGAAAATTAAAGATTAAATTTGAATAAAAAATTTGGGATGGAAATGAATATTTCAAACGAAGAAAAAATATTATTGCTCGGTTCACTATTTCATGATATCGGGAAGTTTGAGCAGAGAGTTTTAACAAAACATGTACCGCACAGCGAACTGGGGGCGGCTTTTTTCGATGAGTTAAAAGATGAATTTAAGAAAATACTCGAAGACAACGAAGATGCATTCCTCAAAGCACGAAGAATTATTTCTGCACACCATGATAAAAACTCTATTGATGAATTGGTAAATATAACTCGCTCAGCTGATCATCAATCCGCAAATGAGCGTGTTGGCTTTGACAAAGAAGATGACTGGAAAGATGTGTGGTCTCATAAATATTTAACATCACTTTTTTCTAAGATTTATTTAAATTACGATAAGCAAAGAAATAGAAAAAATAAATATTACGCACATAAATTATTAACCGAAAAGCATTATAAAATAATTATCCCTGAATACGAAAGCGAAGAAGATATAAAAGAAGATAAGCCGAAATATCCGGAAGATACTTTCAGAAATTTCAAGGAAGATATTAAATCGGTCTTATCTCTATATGAAGAGGAAAGTGATTTTACACAGATAATCAATCTTCTTTTAACCGTAATTGAAAAATATATGTGGTGTATTCAGGATTTTACAGGAAGTGCTAATACTGATATTTCATTATTCAATCACTTGAAAGACGTTGCCGGTATTTCTAATGCTATTTATAAATCAAAAGACAAGGAAGGAACAAATTTAAATTTAATTATTGGGGATTTACCGGGAATTCAAAATATATTTTTAACGTGGCATATAAAAAACCTGCAAAAGTTTTGAGAGGTCGTTCAATATTCGTTCAAATTTTAACAAGACAATTTGCAACAATTATTTTAGACGAGTTAGGACTAACTGATGCAAACCTAATTATGTTAGCCGGCGGTAAGTTTTATATTCTTGCACAAGACTCAAAAGACTTTGAAGAAAAATTTAACGAAGCAAATAAAGAAATAGAGAAAAGATTAATTAAAAATTTCAATTACCAATTAAGTTTTTCTGCAGCCAATGAAACTTTTGATTATAAAATGTTAATGGAAAAAGATAAAGAAAAGCGAATCACATTCGGAGATGTAATTGATAAAGCTTCCTATAAATTACTATTAAAACGAAACCAACAATTTAAGACTAAACTTTTTGATTTTGATAATTTTGATGAAAACCAATTTGTTTTGTCGGCAAATTATATTAAGCCAAACGAAGAAGGAAATACAAATAAAGTAAAAGATGCTATTACAGGTTTGCCAATTAGAAAGGGATATGAAAAGCCGCTACCTAATTCGGATAATAATGAGTTTGTTGATAAACAAGTATATAACGAAATTAAAATTGGTACTGAAGCTCCCCAATCTAATGTAGTGGTTTTATTTGATAAAGATTATTCAACAGTTAAAAAAGTATTAAACATCAATGATTATCAACCAAATGAAGATGACGTTAAAATATTACTTAATCCGGATTTAGATGAACTAATAAAAAAAGAAAACATTGGGAAAGACATTTTAAGAAACACACAAATAATTGAAGTTGCAAACTATTCCAGTTGGAATGAAAAAGAAAACCATGTACTGGAATTTGATAAGATTGAAGAAGAAAACAACGGAGCAAAATTTTTAACGCTAATAAAAGGCGACGTTGATAATCTCGGTTTAATTATGTCTTCCGGTTTAGTTGATGATGAAAATGATTACACGGGAATTTCCAGAACCACAACCCTTAGCAATCACTTAAAATATTTCTTTAGTTTTTCATTAAACGGTTTTCTTAAAGATTGGAATGAAGG
>JAJRZB010000101.1 GCA_024275455.1 Bacteroidota bacterium
ACGAAGACATCATTCATTAATTCCGGAAGCCGGAACTAAACCGAATATATATTATTTAACATAGGAGATTAAGATGCAGGAAATTACTATAACCCGTAACAACCATCTTATAGATCCTTCACTTCATGTTTGGGGTTGGGAGATTCCGGTATATCTTTTCCTAGGTGGAATGGTTGCCGGAATGATGTTGATATCCGGGTATTTTTTGTTTAAGGGAAGACACAAAGAAGAAAATTGCTCATGTTATTATTTACCTTATATGAGCGTTGTACTCCTTTCAATTGGAATGTTTGCACTATTTTTAGATTTAGAGCATAAATTATTTGTCTGGAGGTTATATACCACATTCCAAATTACTTCTGCAATGTCATGGGGGTCATGGATCTTGGTTTTGGTTTATCCAATCTTAATGGCTAATATTTTATTGCGCCCGCCAAAATTACTGACCGATAAATTTCCGGTGATAACAAATTGGCAAAAGCAATTATTAGATAAACCCTTATGGATTAAAAATCTGGGTGTACTAACAATGTTTTTTGGAGCTGGTATTGGTTTGTACACAGGAGTACTTTTAAGTTCACTTGGTGCACGACCTCTATGGAGTTCTTCAATATTATGGTTGCTATTTTTAGTCTCAGGGTTATCAGGAGCAGCAGCTTTTGTTCATGTTATTGCAAAAAATGTTTATGAAAGAGAGTTGTTAGCCAAAGCTGATAATGCTTTCTTAATAATAGAACTATTTGTAATTGCCCTGTTTATTATTGGACTAAAAACTGCTACTGAAGTTCAAGCGTCAGCAGCTGATTTATTGTTAACCGGTGAATTTGCAACATTCTTTTGGGTTTTTATAATTTTTCTCGGAATTTTGATTCCTTTAATAATCCAATTATTAGCAGTTAATCATAAAATTCATCATACTCCAATTGCTCCTTTGATGGTGATTATTGGAGGTTTAATTCTAAGATTTATTATTGTTTCTGCAGGGCAGTATAGTCATTGGTTTGCACTAAATTAAATTATGGAGAATAAATCTATGTTTAAACTTAAGGAGTGGTTCTCTCATCATCATGAAGATAATGCTATGGAGGGTCACTTACATCAAAAACATTATACTAATCCTTATCTGATAGGTCTTTTGTTAGGGTTTGTATTATTGGCAGCATTTGTAATTGCAGGTAGAGGTTTGGGGGCATCGGGAGTTCTATCAACTACGGTTGCAGTAGCAGTTGAAAAAATAGCTCCCTCACAAGTTGAAAATAATGAATTTTATCAAGGTTATCTTGGAGATGGTACTCAAAATCCATTTAATAATTGGCTTACATATAGTATCCTTGGTGCCGTGATAGGCGGATTTATTTCCGGAGCAATTTCAGGAAGAAATAAAATTATGGTCGAAAAAGGTCCAAGGTTTACAAATGGCAAAAGGTTCCTCTTCGCATTTATTGGTGGATCACTTATGGGGTTTGGAGCAAAATTAGCAAGGGGTTGTACCAGCGGTCAAGCCTTAACCGGCGGAGCTTTGCTTAGTGTAGGCGGTTGGGCATTTATGATTATGGTATTTGTAGGAGCCTATGCAATGGCTTATTTTGTAAGGAGGGAATGGATATGATGGCACCATTTTATAAATTCGGTTATTTCAATGATGAAATTAGTTTAGTATTAGCGTTTGTAATTGGAATCTTTTTTGGTCTGGTTTTAGAAAAAGGAGGATTCGGTTCAGCAAGGATGTTAGCTGCTCAATTCTATTTTACCGATATGAGAGTGTTCAAAGTAATGTTCACAGCCATTGTTACCGCAATGATTGGTTTATTCTATCTTTCATGGATTGGTTTTTTAGATCTCTCATTAGTTTACTATGGTGATACTTATCTTATGCCTCAAATATTAGGCGGACTTATTTTAGGGGTTGGGTTTGTTGTGGGAGGCTATTGTCCCGGTACATCTGCGGTGGCTATTAGCACCGGCAGGATAGACGGAATATTCTATGCTTTGGGCGGTATGTTCGGAATTTTGGTTTTTGGTGAAATTTTCCCTTATATCAGAGAGTTCTTTTATTCTACTCATATGGGAAGAATCAATATACCAACCTTGTTAGATCTAAATTACGGTTTTGTTATGCTAATAGTTATTTTAATGGCTATAGTTGGTTTTACAGCAGCAGAATGGGCTGAAAAGGTTGTAGCTAAAAAAAAGGCGGAGGGATAATATGATACTTAAAAGATTTGCTGAATATCCGCCAAGAAAACGACTTGGACTAATTGCTATTTTAATGGGAATAGTTGCAATGTTTGCATCAAATCCACTTGATAATACGAAAGCAACAATTAATGCTAAAGAACTTTCATTACTTTCACCGGATAAGATTAGTAATGTAAAAGTTAATGACATTGCCGATTGGCTTATCAAGGGACGATACGATTACAGATTAATTGATTTAAGAGATAAAAAAGAGTATGAAAAATATACAATCCCTTCTGCAGAAAATATACCTGTCAATGAATTGTTAAAATCAGATTTAGCCAGGAATGAAAAAATTATTTTATTCTCAGATAATGATATTTCTGCTGCACAAGCCTGGTTTCTATTAAAATCTCAAAATTATAAGAGCGTATATATTCTTGACGGCGGATTAAAAAGTTGGAAAGAAAATATACTTTTCCCAAAATGTACTTGCGGTGATAATCCCACGGATGAACAAAAACATCACCAT
>JAJRZB010000102.1 GCA_024275455.1 Bacteroidota bacterium
AATTTATTATAAGCTAAGAGTGAATCGGATATTGTAAAAAATAAAACTCCAACACCGAATAAAACTGCACTATTGTTCATTTCAAAAATTAATCTGCTTAATGCTTGCCATAACAGAAACATAATCACAACAGAATAAATAGTTATATAATTTTTTTTCGAACCGGAATTTGAAATAATTTGCTTAGCAAAAAGAAGAAATAGTAAAACAATAAAGAAAAGAATTATATAATTACTTTGATAACTGAAATTATAAACTATTGCAAAGATGTATAAAATATGAGCTATTAAAAATGCTAAAAGTCCCTTTGTAAATTGAGCTTCCTTGAGCATTAAAAATATGTCTCCAAACATCGAGAACAATAACCCCGCAAGAATAAATTTTTTATATGACGAAGGAAGAATATTAGTCTGTAAAAAACAAATTAAAATTATTAGAATTAGAGTTAACGGTTTAAAGAAGTAAATTTGCTTATAATTTTTAGCATAATCTGCTCTTATATGAAGAGTTGCAGAAATAATAACCAATAATATTAGAATTAGAGTAATAATTTGCTCGCTCAATAATTATGTATTAACTCTAGAAACTTCCCATTTTCTGTTAACCCAAAGTCCGATAATATTAATATTGGGATAAGTTTTCTTTAGTATCAACACAGATTTTTTGATTTGTTCAATTTGTTTATCCTTGCTAACCGGATTTCCTGCACAATTGAAATGCCCGACTACTCCCATTCCAACTGAATTATGTTTATCTAACGAAATATTAATTTTATTATATATTGATTCTAATTTCAGTTTCGATTTTCTTTCTGTCATTATTTTTATTGGTCCCGGTTCAGTTATTGAATCAACAAATTCTGCATCAAAATAGTTCTTTAAAAAATTTATTACCGGCAATTGAACTCTACCATCTATACAATTTATTACTGTACAAAACTTATTTTTGTAAATCATTATATCTCTCTCAGTTTTTTTTGATCAATTTTATTAGTTACATATCTAAAGATAAACAAGGCAATAGCTGCAACTGCTGCAATTGCAACAAAATAATACCAGAGCAAATGGGCATCTGAATAATAAGCAGCCCGCTGAATATCCGTTATTCCATGAGGTAAAGTTTTAGGGTCTGGACAATATGCATCCAATAAAAACCCTGACATTATAAATCCGATAAGTGCAGAGAAAAAATAATGCAGGTGACTAAAACCCATATAAACACCTTCCTCACCGTCAGGTGCTTGATTCGCAAAGTACTCCAAAAATCTAGGAGAAATAAAACACTCAGCTAAGCCTTGAATTCCAATTCCGATTATCATCATTATGGTAAGAGGATGCATAGAAAAGAGTCCGAATATATTTACTGATGGTCCGGTTATACTTTCTAAAGATTGGCTCATTGCCATTGCTAAGCCGGATATAGGCATAATAATCATACCCCAAAGCATAACAGTTACTGCTTTGTATTTTTTTGTTAGCTGGGTAATAATAACTACAAAAACAACAACTACCAGAGGATTAACATTTGCCAGCCATTCGGGTTTAGCTTCTTCCCCCAATAAACGTATAACATATTTTGGCATTGTTGCATAAAGCTGATGTTGAATAACCCAAAAACCCGCAACAATTAATGTGAGTATTATTAAACGAGGTGTTACGAAAATTTTCTTTAAGGCATTAATAACATCTTGAAAAGATTTTCCTTCACTCATTTTACTATCAGAAGCTTTAAATAAAAAGAGAGCTAAAAGTAATGCCAAAAAAGCCATCCCGGATGAAAAGAAATTTACATACTCTAATCCAATTCCCTGTCGGATACTTGGAACAACGGTTTTACCACCGAATGCACCAATATTAACAACCCAATAAAAAAGAGAAAACCCACGAGCTTTATTAATTTCGGAAGTAGTCTTTGCTACTGTTCCCGTAATTAGCGGTTTTATAAAGGAACCACCAATTAAAACAACGAATAAAAAGAATATTACTAAAACCTTTGAGTGAAAAACACCTAAAAAGAAATATCCTATAGTCAATAGTGAGAAAGCTAATATCAATCCGTTTTTAAATCCAATCTTATCTCCAATGGCTCCTACAAACGGAGGAAAGAAATATAGCAGGGCAAAAAATATACCTGCTACAACTCCGGTAGCCTTGTCATCAAAACCAACAATATCAGTTAGATATAAAGTTAAAACAATAAAGAATCCGTAATAAGCAGCACGTTCGCATAGTTCCATCAAATTTGCTAACCAAAACTCTTTTGGAAAACTCCAGCTTTCTGTTTGTTCTTTTGACGACATGTATAATACCTTTAAATTTATGAATAAATATCCAGAGCAAAAATCTTAATTTTAATTTTGTAATACATTTTGTTATTTGTTTTGAAGTAAGATAAAAAAAAATCTTGACTTAAATGAAAAATTACAATATTATTATTCTCAATAAAAAATGAAAAACACAGCCAAATATATTGCAGCTCAAAATTCAAAAGTTTTAGTACTTGATTTGAATAGCTATATACAATTATTAAACTTACCAATAAGCGTTATTATTCTTCTCGGGATTAACATTATTCTTAGCCTCATTATTATTCTAGGCTAAATTAATTAGGTCAATCCCAAATTCAAAAATACTCACAAAAATAAAATGTTGATTTCGGGAATGACCTGAACCGAAAGAAGTATGTTATTGGGTTAAATTGTGAGGGAAAATTTGAGATCAGATTTAGTTAAAAAAGGATATGATAAAGCTCCGCATAGAAGTTTATTAAAAGCAACAGGTGTTATTAAATCGGATGATGATTTTAATAAACCATTTATTGGAGTATGTAATTCCTACATTGATTTAATACCGGGACATGTCCATCTACAAGAATTTGCCAAAATAATAAAAGGAGAAATAAGAAAAGCCGGTGGAGTTCCGTTTGAGTTTAATACTATTGGTGTTGATGATGGGATTGCTATGGGGCATATTGGTATGCGCTATTCACTTGCTAGTAGGGAATTAATAGCTGATTCCGTAGAAACAGTTGCAGAGGCTCATAGATTGGACGGATTGATATGCATCCCAAATTGTGATAAAATTGTACCGGGAATGATGATGGGAGCTATTAGAGTAAACATTCCAACAATTTTTATCTCCGGTGGTCCGATGAAAGCCGGTAAACTTTCCGATGGTAGAACTGTAGACTTAGTCTCAGTTTTTGAGGGAGTTGGAAAATTTCAATCCGGCGAAATTAACGAAAATGAACTGAAAGAATTAGAGGATTTTAGCTGTCCGACTTGTGGATCTTGTTCCGGAATGTTTACAGCTAACTCTATGAATTGTCTGATGGAAGCTTTAGGTTTAGCTTTACCGGGCAACGGAACTATTTTGGCAGTTGATACTTCCAGAGAATCACTTGCAAAGGATGCTGCAAATCATCTACTTAACTTAATTAATCAAGACATTAAGCCTTCTGATATTGTAACTAAAGGTTCGATTAGAAATGCAATTACTTTAGATGTTGCGATGGGAGGCAGTACCAATACAATCCTTCATACTCTTGCAATAGCCAATGAAGCCGGAGTTAAAATAGATCTTAATGATATTAATTTAATTTCAGAAAAAACACCTAATATTTGTAAAGTTAGTCCTGCCCGACCTGATATTCATTTGGAAGATGTTGGTAGAGCAGGGGGAATTTCTGCAATTCTTAATGAATTAGCAACTGGTGATAAATTGCTAAACACAGATTTAATTACTGTTACCGGTAAAACATTGGGTGAAAATATAAAAGAAGCAGAAATTAAAGATTCCGATGTGATTAGAAAATTAGAGAACCCTTATTCTGAAAGTGGTGGCTTGGCAGTTTTATTTGGCAACCTTGCTCCTGATGGAGCTATTGTAAAAACTGCAGCAGTGGATGAGGAAATGTTAATTCATAAAGGACCTGCTGTAATTTTTGAAAGTCAAGATGAAGCATTAGAAGGAATAAAAAACAATAAGGTTAAAGCGGGAGATGTTGTAATAATCAGATATGAAGGACCAAAAGGCGGACCCGGAATGCCTGAAATGTTAGCACCAACAAGTGCTATAATGGGAATGGGTTTAGGAAGCAAAGTTGCACTTATTACTGATGGAAGATTTTCAGGAGGGACCAGAGGGGCTTGCATAGGGCATGTATCTCCTGAAGCTGCTGAAAAAGGAACGATTGCAATTATACGAAATGGAGATGTTGTTTCTATTGATATACCTAACAAAAAATTAAATGTAGAACTTTCTAATGATGAAATTGAAAAAAGGCTAAGTGAATTACCTGAATTTGAAACGAAAATTAAAAAAGGATATTTAGCCAGATACGCTAAATTAGTTAATCTGCCAATACAGGTGCTGTACTATCAAATTAAATTATTACGAGGATAATTAAATGGGGACAAAAAAGAAACTTACCGGTGCGGATATATTTTTTGAAGCTCTTAAGGAAGAAGGAGTTGAAAAAATATTTGGGTATCCTGGCGGTGCAACAATAAAGTTATATGAAAAATTGTACGATATAGATTTTTTAGAACATATCTTAACTAGGCATGAACAAGGAGCAACACATGCTGCTGATGGTTATGCACGTGTTTCCGGTAAAGGTGGTGTTGTTCTTGTAACATCAGGACCCGGAGCGACAAATACTGTTACCGGTATTGCAAACGCCTATATGGATTCTGTACCGATAGTAGTTTTTACCGGACAAGTACCTTCAAGTTTAATTGGTAATGATGCTTTTCAAGAAGCTGATATAGTTGGCATTACCCGCCCAATTACGCAACATAACTTTTTAGTTAGAGACGTAAAAGAATTAGCTTCAACTATTAAAAAAGCATTTTATCTTGCATCATCCGGCAGACCAGGACCTGTACTAGTTGATTTACCAAAAGATGTTATTGCAGATGAATGTGAATATGAGTACCCGGAATCAGTCGATATCCGTGGCTATAAACCTAAAATTAAAGGTCATAAAAATCAAATTAAGAAAGCGGCAAAGATTATTAAAAATGCAAAACGGCCATTACTTTATGTAGGAGGCGGTGTTATTATGGCTGATGCTGCAAAAGAGTTAACCAAGTTTGCACGTAAAAATAATATTCCGGTTACAAATACTTTATTAGGTCTTGGGGCATTTCCTGGAACGGACCCTCAATTTCTGGGAATGCTGGGAATGCATTGAACATATTATGCGAACCAAGCTGTAAATCATTGTGATGTATTAATTGCTGTTGGTGCACGATTTGATGATAGAGTTACAGGTAAAACCGATACTTTTGCAACAGAGGCATATAAAATACATATTGATATAGACCCGACAGCAATTGACAAAAATGTTTTGGTGGATTTACCGATTGTAGGAGATGCAAAACGAATAATGGGTGATTTATTAGAAGAACTTTCGGATAAACCTCGAGAAGAAAAATGGTGGAAGCAAATTGAGGAATGGAAAGAAGCTTGTCCGCTTGAATATAAAAGACCGGATAATCAATTACGTACTCAGTATGTAATTGAAAAAATTTCTGAAAAAACTAAAGGTGAAGCAATTATCGTCTCCGATGTCGGTCAGCATCAAATGTGGGTTGCCCAGTATTATAAATTTAATCATCCCCGTTCACATGTAAGCAGTGGGGGATTAGGGACGATGGGTTTTTCTATTCCTGCGGCAGTCGGGGCAGCATTTTCAATTAAAGACAGACCAGTAATTTCCATAAGCGGAGATGGTGGTTTTCAAATGAATATGCAAGAATTAATTACAGCAGTCTATCATAAACTTCCGATTAAATTTTTTATAATGAATAATTGTTTCCTTGGCATGGTTAGACAATGGCAAGAATTATTTCACGAAGAAAAATACAGCTTTACAGATTTGTGTGACAGCAATCCTATTTTTACTAAAATTGTAACAGCCCTTGGAATTGAGTCTTTGTCAACTTATAAACCTGAAGAAGTAGATGAAGTATTAGATAAAGCTTTTGCTATTAATGATAGACCGGTTTTGGTAGAATTTAAAGTTGCTAAGGAAGATCTAGTATTTCCAATGGTACCTTCGGGAGGTTCAATTTCAGATATGATACATAAAAGAAAAAATCCAAAGGGGAAAAAATTATGAGACATACAATTTCAGTATTGGTGGAAAATACTTTTGGAGCATTCGATAGAGTTGCAACAATGTTTAGTGCAAAAGGTTTTAATATTCATAGTATTTCTATTGGGGAAACAGAGTTTAAAGAAATTTCACGGATGACAATTGTTACTTCCGGGGATAAACAATTAATTGATCAAATTGTTAAGCAATTAAACAGATTAATAGATACCATAAAAGTTACAGACTTAACCGAAAATGCCAAAACCGAACGTGAACTTGCTTTAATAACGGTAAGCTTTGCCAAAGGCGGAATTGAAGAAATAAAGAATATTGCTGATATTTTTAGAGGTAAAATTGTTGACATCAATAATAAAAGTATGATGATAGAAGTTACTGGTCCTCCGGAAAAAATTGATGCAATTATTAATGTACTTATGCCGTTTGGAATTAAAGAAATGGCTCGTTCCGGAACGGTTGCCTTAAGAAGAGGGGAACAAATTAGACCAAATAATGAATATTCAAATAATAAATAAATGAGGAGATAATGAAAGTTTACTATGAACAAGATGCTTCACTTGAAAAACTAAAGGAGAAAAAGATTGCTGTTCTCGGTTATGGAAGTCAAGGACATGCACATGCACTTAATCTAAATGAAAGTGGTATGGATGTTTGTGTTGGATTACGTAAAGAAAGCCAGTCGTGGCAAAAAGCAGAAGAAGCCGGATTAACAGTTTATACAATAAGTGAAGCTGTTCAAAAATCAAATGTAATTATGGTTCTTGTACCCGACCAAACACAGAAAGAAGTTTATGAAGCTGAGATTGCACCTAACCTAAAAGATGGAGATACATTAGCATTCGGGCATGGATTTAATATCCACTATAAATCAATTGTTCCACCGGAAAATATTAATGTTATGATGATTGCCCCTAAAAGTCCCGGACATTTAGTAAGAAGAACTTTTCAACAAGGAAACGGAGTTCCTTGTTTAATCGCTGTTCATCAAGACCCGAGTGGAGATACTTTGGAATTGGCTCTTGCATGGGCAAAAGGTATTGGCGGAACAAAAGCCGGAGTAATTGAAACGAATTTCAAAAATGAAACCGAAACCGATTTATTTGGTGAACAAGCTGTTCTATGCGGCGGTTCGGCGGAACTTATTAAAGCAGGATTTGAAGTTTTAACAGAAGCAGGATATCCTCCTGAGCTTGCTTACTTTGAGTGCATGCACGAGATGAAATTAATAGTTGATTTATATTATGAAGGCGGATTAACAAGAATGAACTACTCAGTTAGCGATACTGCTGAATATGGCGGTATGACCAGAGGAAGCAGACTAATTAACCAAGAAACCAAAAATGAAATGAAAAAAATTCTTACTGAAGTACAAGATGGCAGTTTTGCCAAAGAATTTATTGAGGATAATGATGCCGGTCAGAAACGATTGAATGAATTAAGAGAAATTAACAAGAATCATCCAATAGAAAAAGTTGGAAGTGAATTAAGAAAAATGATGTCATGGGCAATAAAGGCAAATGAAAAATAGGGGATAAAAATGAGTTACAATATCGCATTGCTTCCGGGAGACGGAATAGGACCCGAAGTTACTAAAGCTGCTGTTAAAGTTTTGGATTTAGTTGCCGGTAAATTTAATGTGGAAGTTAATTATCAAGAGTATCTTATTGGAGGAAATTGTTATGATAAACACGATACTCCGCTAATTGAAGAAACACTTGAAGGCTGCTATAAAGCTAATGCTGTGTTTTTAGGAGCTGTCGGTGGTCCGGCTTGGGAAAATCTTCCACATCATCTCAAACCCGAAGCAGCATTATTAAAGTTAAGAGAAAAACTGGAACTGTTCGCAAATATTCGTCCGGCAAAAATATATAATTCTATGTTGGAGAATTCATCCTTAAAATCTGAAGTTTTAGAAGGAACCGACTTTATTGTTTTAAGAGAATTAACCGGTGGAATTTATTTTGGTCAACCTCGCGGGATGGATGATGATAAAGGTTTTAACACAATGGTTTATTCAAAACAAGAGGTGGAACGAATTGCAAGAAAAGCTTTTGAAATTGCTGAGAATCGAGATAAGGTTGTAACATCAGTTGATAAAGCAAATGTACTTGAAGTATCGCAATTCTGGAGAAATGTTGTTGAAGAAGTACATAAGGATTATGCAAATATTAAATTAAACCATATGTATGTTGATAACGCAGCTATGCAGATAGTTAGAGATCCAAGACAATTTGATGTAATTCTAACATCAAATATTTTCGGTGATATCATAAGTGATATTTCCGGAATGATTACAGGAAGTTTAGGAATGCTGCCATCAGCAAGTATTGGTAAAAAATATACTCTGTATGAACCAGTTCACGGAAGTGCCCCGGATATAGCAGGGCAAAATAAAGCAAACCCTATTGCCGCAATTTCATCTGTGGGGATGATGTTTGAACATTCTTTTCAAATGACAAAAGCTGCTGAATTAATAGAAAAAAGTATTTCAAAAACTTTAGATGAAGGATACCGCACACAAGATATTGCTAAGGAAAATAGTAATGTTGTATCAACAACAGAAATGATCGATCTGGTTTTGGAAAATTTAGAAAAATTGTTTGCAGATGAAGCAATAGGCGTGTTTCTATTATAAAGATATAATAAATCTGAGGAATAAAATTGAAAGAAAAAATTCACATATTTGATACAACACTTAGAGACGGTGAACAATCACCCGGAGCTTCCTTAAATATTTATGAAAAACTGGAAATTGCTCATCAGTTAGCTAAATTAAATGTAGATGTTATTGAAGCCGGATTCCCGGTTTCATCTCCAGCACAATTTGACGCTGTTCATGCAATTGCATCAGAGGTTGATAAAATTATTACCGGACTCTCTCGTGCAAACGAAAAAGATATTGATGCAGCATACAAAGCTTTAAATCCGGCATCTAAAAAGAGAATTCATACTTTTACAAGTACATCTGATTACCATATCATCGGAAAATTCGGTCACGAAAAATATGGAAGATCATTAGAAGAAAAAAGAAAAACGATTCTTAAAATGACTTATGACTCAGTTGCATATGCTAAGTCACTGTGTGATGATATTGAATATTCGGCGGAGGATGCCGGTAGAACAGATATAGGATATCTTGCTGAAATTATTGAAGCAGCAATAGAAGCCGGAGCTAATGTGGTCAACATCCCGGATACAACAGGGTATACTCTTCCAACCGAATTCGGACAAAAAATAAAAGAGTTGAAAAATAGAGTTAGTAATATTAATGATGCAATTATAAGTGTGCATTGCCATAATGATTTGGGTTTAGCTGTTGCAAACTCAATAGCTTCTCTTGAGAATGGAGCAAGACAAATTGAATGTACAGTAAACGGAATAGGGGAACGAGCAGGAAATGCTTCGCTTGAAGAAATTGTTATGGCTCTAAAAGTTAGAGGTGATTTATTCCAATTTGATACCGAGATAAATACAAAAGAAATTTATAATACAAGTAAACTGGTTTCGGGATTTACCGGAATTTTGGTTCAGAGGAATAAAGCTATTGTTGGAGAAAATGCTTTTGCTCACGAATCCGGAATACATCAAGACGGGATGCTTAAAAATCGTGATACTTATGAAATTATGACTCCTGAATTAGTTGGTTATCCAAGCACAAAAATTGTACTTGGAAGGCATTCAGGCAGACATGGATTAAAAGCAAGATTAACTCAAATTGGGTATAACCTTTCGGATGATAAATTGGCAAAGGTTTATGAATCATTTACCAAACTTGCCGATAAGAAAAAAGAAGTATTTGATGATGACCTAAGAATTTTAATGGGAGATGAAATAACCCAAACAAATGAAAATATTTCACTGGATCATTTACAAATCACTTCCGGCACTAAGTCCATTCCCACTGCTGTGGTTCGGATAAAAGTGGAAGACGATATTATCCAGGAATCATCGGTTGGAGACGGACCAATTGATGCTGCATTTAATGCTATTGAAAGAGCATTAAAAATTAATCCGCAAGTTGAATCTTATAATGTTCGTTCGGTTACTTCAGGAAGGCAAGCTTTGGGTGAAGTTTTGGTTAGAATAAGAAGTAACTCAAAATCTTTTACCGGGCGTGGAATTTCTACGGACGTTATTGAAGCAAGTGCACTGGCTTATATAAGTGCATTAAATAAGAAGAATGCATATTATAAACTAAATAAAGAATCAGAGAATAAAGAAGAACTGACAAAAGCAGTATAAAGGAAAAATTATGGGAATGACAATTACCGAAAAAATAATGGCAAAATCTGCGGGTAAAAAAAACATATCTATAGGTGAAAGTATTTGGCTTAATGTTGATACCTTAATGACTCACGATGTTTGCGGTCCTCCGGTAATAGGAATTTGGAAAAACGAATTTGGAGAGAAAGCAAAAATATGGAATAAAGATAAGTTAGTTATATTTCCGGATCATTACATCTTTACAGCTAACAAACATGCAAACAGAAATGTTGATATTCTACGTCAATTTGCAAAAGAAAATGATGTTGATAATTACTACGATGTTGGAACTGACAGATATAAAGGTGTGTGTCACGTTGCACTTGCCGAAGAAGGTTATAATGTACCGGGGAATGTTTTAATCGGGACAGACTCTAACACGTGTACTTCAGGAGCATTTGGAATGTTTGCTACAGGAGTTGGAAATACCGATGGTGCTTTTATAATGGGTACCGGAAAAATTTGGGAAAAAGTACCCGAGTCCATGAAATTTACATTTAACGGTGAACTGCCGGAATATCTAACAGCAAAGGATTTAATTCTTACCATCCTTGGTGATATTACAACTGATGGGGCAACCTACAGAGCTATGGAATTTGACGGAAGCGGAGTATTTTCGCTGAATATGGATGAGAGAATGACATTAACAAATATGGCAATTGAAGCTGGAGGTATGAACGGAATAATTGCAGCCGATAGTGTAACGGAAGAATATGTAAAAAGCAAAGGTATAACTGACTATGAAATTTTTAACAGTGATAATGATGCCATATACCATAGTAAATATAATTATGATGTCAGTAAGCTTGAACCGGTTGTGGCAAAACCTCATAGTCCTGATAATAAAGATACAGTTAGAAATGTTGCCGGAACAAAATTAACAAAATGTTATATCGGTTCTTGTACCGGAGGTAAACTTTCGGATTTTAAAATGGCTGCTAAAATATTGATTGGAAATAAGGTAAAAATCCCGACATTTATTGTTCCAGCTTCAACTCAAGTGGCAAAGGAATTAGCTGAAGAAACTATTGACGGAGTTTCGTTGATTGATATTTTCAAAAATTCCGGTTGTGATATCGGACAATCTTCATGTGCTGCCTGTCTTGGAGGACCTGATGATACTTTTGGAAGAAGTGTTGATAAAGATGTAGTAATTTCTACAACTAACAGAAATTTTCCCGGTAGAATGGGGAGTAAAAAATCAGAAGTTTATTTAGCATCTCCCTTAACAGTTGCTGCTTCAGCAATAAACGGAGTGATAACTGATCCGAGAGATTTTTTATAAAAAGATTGGTTGAGCGGATAGATTGGATGATTGAGTGATTTGGATGGATTTGTTGGGCATTGCCAAAAACCCAACTTGTCTAATCAGTATTTATTATCGTAATATCCAAGCAAGTAAAAGTTGGGTTTTTTACTGGTAATGAAAAAAAGATTGAATTATAAAATAATTGGATGAATAGTTATACTTATTTAATAAGGGGATTAAGATATTTTTAAGAGAATTTAAATTATGGAGAAAAATGGAAAATATAATTAAAGGCAAAGCATTTGTATTGGGTGATAATATTCATACCGACCAAATTATCCCGGCAGAACATTTGGTTTATAGTTTAACTGATGAAGAAGAATCAAAAAAATATGGTCATTTTGCATTGTCTAGTGTACCAATTGAAAAATCCGGTTTACCCAACGGGGGAATTAAATTTATTGAGGGCGATAATTACATTTCCGAGTATAAAATAATTATTGGTGGTTCGAATTTTGGCTGTGGTTCATCAAGGGAGCATGCTCCATTTGCTCTTCAAAAAGCCGGAGTGCTTGCTATTGTAGCGGAATCTTATGCAAGAATATTTTATAGAAATTCAGTTGATGGCGGTTTTTTAGTACCTTTGGAAACACCGGAAAAGCTTAATAATTTGGTAAGTACCGGGGATGAAATTGAAATTGATTTGAGTACGTACTTTTTAACAAATAAAACTACAGATAAAACCTATACACTTAATAATCTCGGTAATGTTTTACCAATTGTTGAAGCCGGAGGTATTTTTGATTATGCCAGGAAAAACAATATGATTTAATTAACACTAACGTGTCACGCACTTTTAAAGTATCAGGCACGTAGGTAAATATTAACAAAAATTAAGAATAAAAATGAAAATTGAATTATTTGACACAACTTTAAGAGATGGAACACAAGGCGAGGGTATAAACCTTTCAATTCAAGATAAGTTATTGATTACTCAAAAATTAGATAATTACGGAATTGATATTATTGAGGGCGGTTGGCCGGGTAGCAATCCTAAAGATGAGGAATATTTCCATCTGGTAAGAAAGCTTAAATTATCTCATTCGCAAATATGCGCATTTGGTTCAACAGCAAGATATCCAGATAAGATAAAAGAAGACAATAACTTACAAAAATTACTTAAAGCTGAAACTCCAATTATTTCAATTTTCGGTAAGACTTGGAAATTCCATTCATCTAAAAGTTTGGGTTTAACAGATGAAGAAAATGAGGAACTAATTTACAAATCTGTTGAATATTTATTTAAAGAAGGAAGACGTGTTGTTTTTGATGCAGAACATTTTTTTGACGGATATAAGGATGATCCGATTTTTGCAATAAAGATGTTAAGAGCAGCCGAAAGTGCGGGAGCATCTACAATAGTTTTGTGCGATACAAATGGTGGCGCACTTCCTTCGGAAGTTAAGCGAATTGTTGATGATGTAAAAGAAAATATTAAAGCTGATATTGGAATTCATGCTCACAACGATAGTGAACTTGCAGTAGCTAATTCTCTTATTGCCGTAGAAGCGGGAGCAACACATGTTCAAGGAACAATTAATGGTGTTGGGGAAAGAACAGGTAATGCAAATTTATGCAGTATAATACCGAATCTGAATTTAAAAATGAAAAGAGCTTTTAACGAAAAGTTAGATATTTCTAAAACTACATACATTTCACATTTTATTTCGGAGTTGATGAATATTGAACCTAATAACAGAGCTCCGTTTGTAGGAATTTCTTCTTTTGCTCATAAGGGTGGCATTCATGTTAGTTCGGTTTTGAAAGATAGTAGAATGTATGAACACATTGATCCGAATTTAGTTGGTAATCAGCAAAGAGTAGTAGTTTCGGATTTATCAGGACAAAGTAATATTAGATATAAAGCAAAAGAGTTTGGTATTGAATTACCGGATAATAAAGAATTTGGCAAAAATTTTGTTAACTATTTAAAAACTATGGAATATGACGGTTACCAATTTGATGGAGCCGAAGCAACTTTTGAGCTATTACTTAGGAAAGAATTAAAAGAGTATACACCATATTTTAAAGTAACATATTCAAAAATTAATGTGCTGCAAGATGAAAATGATTTGGATTATTCTGAAGCAGTATTAAAAGTTAAAGTTGATGGAGAAACCGAACATACAGCTGCGGATGGAAACGGTCCTGTAAATGCGCTTGATATTGCATTGCGTAAAGCCCTTATAAGATTTTTTCCCATTATAAAGAAGATTAAATTGGTTGACTATAAAGTTAGAGTTCTTGGAGATAAAAACGGGACTAAAGCTAAAGTAAGAGTTTTAATAGAATCTTCTGATGGTGAAAACACTTGGTCAACTGTTGGGGTTTCACAAAATATTATGGAAGCCAGTTTAATGGCTTTAATTGATGCAATGAACTATAAATTGTATAAGTCACAATCAAATTTTGATAAGAAAGATTTACAATTGGAAGCTTCATAACTCAAAAAAATATATGTCGACCTAATGAATAATTAGTTAGAAAAAAACAGATAGATGGATATTTAAAAAAGAATATAGAAATAAGAAACTTTTTGAAAATTAAAAATATTAAAATTATTATTCCTATGAAAACGGGATCTTATTTTTAGTGTAAATTATGAGATTTTCATTCGCCGCGGCAAGCATCACTTCTCTAAATGACTTATTCAGAAGGCTATGAAATAATCTATTGTTAAATCAAACCCACAATCAATTAGTTAGTCAACCAACCAATCAATCTTTTTTACATTTCCTTTTGTGGGATAAATTTAATTGAAGAAATTATTTTTATGTTGTAAATTGAAAAAAATATTTAAAATACTTTCTTATGGATTATTACTTCATTGAATCAAAACATCAGAAGTTACTCGGCAAAATAAGAAAAGAACATTCTCCCAGAACAAAATTCCTTATTATTACTCAATATATTAACTCTGTTTTTCAAATTCCCGATAAATCTTTACAAGAAGCCTTCCTTGCCGAAGTATTAATTGAGATGAATATTGTTTTAAAGAATTACAACCCTTTTGGACTTCATCCGGATAAAACAAATGAAAGTTTAACAATAATAGAACAAATAATATCTGATGAGAATCTATCTAGATATTTTAAAAAGTCAAATGTTGAAATTCAAAGAATTAAAGATGAGGTAAAATTATTAGAAAATTTTATCAGTGGGAAAGGTTTTTTTATTGATAATCATGAAAGATTTGCATTCCCGCTTCTTGAATCGGGTGATAATGAATATTTTAACCTTGGAGTTATTGATTCTTTAGAAATTACGTTAAACTTAAAAAAAGGATTAGAAGATAATATTTTTATTATTTATCCAAGTGCAGTAGAAACCGATGAACTTTTAACCCGGCAACTTGAAATTTCTTGGCAATTTGCAAAGAAATATTTTGTGAATAAATTTGGTAGAAAAATCCCCAATTTTGAAATCATTATTGGTTTTGAAAAAAATATGGAATATATACCGGTAATTCTTTAGGAATTGCATTAACAACTGGTTTTGTTTCAGCACTGTGTAATTACTTTGAGATTCGGGAGAAAATATCATTTGCTCCGGGTACAATTTCTTCGGGGGAAGTTTTAATTGACGGTTCTATACCACCACTATCTAAAAGAATTGTTGAATCAAAAATAAATACTGCATTTTTTTCTACTTGCACAAAATTTATTTTACCTCAAAAAGATGAAGATTTTGCTAACGAATGCTTGAATAAATTAAAGAAAGAGTTCCCTAATAGGGCATTAGAAATTGTTGGTGTTAAAAATATTGATGATTTGCTTAGCCGTCGAAACTTAATTGAAATAAAATCACAAAACCTAATATTCTGGGGAGCGAATAAACTAGTTAAGAATAGGTTGGCACTTTCACTTTTAACTATTCTAATAATGGTTTTAGGGTTTATCTATTTATTAACATTGGACAATAATCCCAACACAATTGAATTGCTTAAAGACAAACTTCTTGTAAAAAATAAATTTAACAAAATTTTATGGACTAAAAATTATTCATATAATCAAAAGATATATGAAAAGTATCCAAACTTTTTTTACAACAAATTCAAAATTCTAGATATTGATTTTGATGGTAAAAATGAAGTAATAATTACTGAGTTAAAGAAAGTAAATGCCCCTGATCCCAATATTTATTTGTTTGATTTTAAAGGTAATGAGATCTGGAAATACAGCCACAGAGACTCGGTAGAAACTTTAAATGAAAAATTTACCGGCTTATTTACTGTTAAAGGAATTATTGATACAATAAGAGCGAAAGATAGAACAGAACTGTTATTGTATATCCAGCATAAAAATTATTACCCTTCCGGAATATTGAAACTTGATTTAAGAACAGGTAAAAAAATAAGTGATATTCTTTGGCCTCCGGGAGGTATTGGAACAGCAACTTTGTTGGATATTGATAATGACGGTAAAAAAGAAATAATTGCCGGATGTATTTCCAATGGTCTTAATAAAGCAGCAATATTTTCAATTGAACATGATAAATTAAAAGGTACTTTCCCGACTACAAAAAATTATACATTCTTAAATATGGAATTAGCGGATTTTGAGCATTATATTATTATTAAGCAATCTGACTTTGGCAAACATATTTTCCCAAAATATAATTCTATTCATGAACCACCGCGTTTAATTGATCAGGAACTTTCGGTAAATATTTTTGAAGGTAAACCGCTGTTATCCAGAATTAACTTTGGTTATACCGTTAGATTTGATACTGCTTTTAAATTAAAGGAAATTATAATTGGGGATGTTTCAATTATGATAAGAGATAGTCTGGTTAATGCCGGAAAACTACAACCGCCTTTGACTGATACACCTGAATTTCATGATTCATTATTAAGCAATATAGAATATTGGAACGGAGAAAGGTTTTTAAAATATTTTCCGAAAACAAAGCAACAATAGTTTTTAACCAAAACTTATTTTTAAAAGTTTAGTGCTTTAGCTCACAGTAGGTTTTCTCAAAAAGTTTATTTTTCGAAGTGAATTTAATTATAACTAACTGCAAGAATCTTTTGGGGGAAAGAGATAGTTAATATGAAAACAAAATATCAGTACATCGGAATACTTCCTAAAACAATCAGAATTAAAGAAAATGATTTTTGGGGAGTTAATGACCATGACGGTAATGAAATTTTACCTTCAACATTTATTGAGGTTTTTACACTATCTTCAGGCTACGGCTTAATTGCTGCCAGAGAAAGTGGACTTTGGGGGATATACGATTTTTACGGAAATCTTGTAAATTCGGAAAAGTATGATTTTATTTATCCGTTTTATGGAATGTTTGGAATGTCTAAAGTGAAAACGGGTAATAAGTGGGGGTTATTAAATAGATATGGTCATAAAATTATTCCTTTAAAATATAGAGAAATAAAAAAATTCGGTAAAGGCTTAGCGCTATATGGTTTTGATAATTCCGTTGAATTTATACCAAAATACGATTTGGTAAATTTACCGGAAATTCATCCGATTTTAGGAATAAAGTCCTCAATAGAATTAGACAAAAAATTTATTCCCAAAAAAAAATCAGAAAGAACAAGGACTCTTTAATTTTCAATTCAATATAATTCCGGATTAGAAGAAATTTGTCTTCTAATCCGGCAAAATAAAAACTACCTTCAACATTATTTTTCCACTTTATTATTAAAAAAATCTTGATTGACAAGTTTCGAGGAGAATAACCATTTTTTTAAGGACATTTAATATTAAAAAGGAAATGAAAAATTGTAAATATTTTCTGAATATTTTTCAAAATAAATCGATATATTAAAGAAATAATTTTATATTATTTCTGCAATAATAAATTGCTGAATTTAGGCATGGAGGGGTTAATGAAATCATCATCCGACTTTTTATACTACGTTCCAATTTTTTCTGATTTACCTGAAGAAACAATTGAGCAAATTTCTCAAGTTGGAGTTAAAAAATCATTTAAAAAAGATACCATTATTTTAATGGAAGAAGATGAAAGCGGTGCTCTTTTTATTATAGTGAAGGGAAAGGTAAAAGTTACAATAACCAGTAATGACGGAAGGGAAGTTATACTAAATATTTTATCCGAGTCAGATATATTTGGTGAGATGGCTTTGTTAGACGGGTTAACAAGATCAGCTACGGTAACATCTTTATAAAATTCCGAATTATTTATTATTCAAAGAAATCAATTTTTAGAGTTTTTAAAAGAACATCCTGAAATATCAATTGCTTTAATGCAAGAGTTATCAAAAAGATTAAGAACTGCCGATATGCAAATTAAATCTCTTTCGTTAAAAGATGCCGAAGGTAAGGTTGCAACGGTTATTGTTCAACTTGCTAATGATCAGGGAAGAATTAGGCAAGGAGCAGTTGAGATTGAAAAATTACCTCTTCAGCAAGATCTGGCAAATATGGCAGGCACATCAAGGGAAACAATTTCCAGAACTTTGCACTCTTTTGCTAAAAAAGGGTTAATTGAATTGGAGGGTTCGAAGTTAAGAATATTTCAGTTCGAAAAGTTTAAATCAATGTATGCATAATTTTTTACAAGTTTTGTAATAAAAATAAAAGCCCGACTTTTTGAAAAGTCGGGCTTTTTTATTGAACTTTATTTGACAGAATCTATTAATACATTCCGCCCATTCCACCCATACCGTCCATTCCACCAGGAGGCATCATAGGTGCTTTTTCTTCTTCTTTTTTCTCATAAACAACAGCTTCAGTAGTAATTAACAATGCGGAAACTGAAGCAGCATTTTCTAAAGCAGTTCTGGTAACCTTTGTCGGGTCAATAATACCAGCTTCAATCAAATTAACATATTCATCAGTTGCAGCGTTAAATCCGTAATCATCCTTACCTTCTTTAACTTTATTTAATACAACTGCACCTTCTAATCCGGCATTGCTAACAATTTGTTTTAAAGGTTCTTCCATAGCTTTTTCAACTATTCTAATACCGGTAGTTTGGTCGGTATTTTCACCTTCTAATTTATCTAAAGCTGAAGAAGCTCTAACAAGGGCAACACCACCGCCGGCAACAATACCTTCTTCAACTGCTGCTCTGGTAGCGTGTAATGCATCTTCAACTCTTGCTTTCTTTTCTTTCATTTCAACTTCTGTAGCTGCACCAATTTGAAGAACAGCAACACCGCCGGAAAGTTTAGCTAATCTTTCTTGTAGTTTTTCTCTATCATAATCTGAAGTTGTATTTTCTATTTGAGCTTTTATCTCGTTTACTCTTTTCTTAATATCTTCAGTAGTTCCGGCACCTTCTACAATTGTAGTATTATCTTTATCAATAACAACTTTTTTAGCAGAGCCTAAAAATTCAACAGTTGCATTTTCTAATTTGTATCCTCTTTCTTCAGAAATTACAGTACCACCGGTTAGAATAGCAATATCTTCTAACATAGCTTTTCTTCTATCGCCAAATCCAGGAGCTTTTACTGCCGCAACTTTTAATGTTCCACGTAATTTATTTACAACTAATGTTGCTAAAGCTTCACCTTCCAAATCTTCTGAAATAATTAAAAGAGGCTTGCCTGATTGAGCAACTTTTTCTAAAATCGGTAAAAGATCTTTCATTGCTGAGATTTTCTTATCGTGAATAAGAATTTGAGGATCTTCTAAAACAGCTTCCATAGATTCTGAGTCAGTTACAAAGTATGGTGATAAGTAACCGCGGTCAAATTGCATACCTTCAACAATTTCTAGACCCGTATCTGTACCTTTTGCTTCTTCAACAGTAATAACACCATCTTTACCAACTTTATCCATTGCATC
>JAJRZB010000103.1 GCA_024275455.1 Bacteroidota bacterium
AACCATAATTCCGGTTGATTCGAAATCACCATTAGTTTCTCCCAACGCAGCTCTTGGAATTGCTACTTCCATCTTGTTGTCATCCAAGTTAACTGCTACTTGACAGCTTGCTCCGGCTACTTCTTCCCATTGACTATCTGTACCAGTTTGTCCGGTAAATTTATTTATTCCGTAATCCAAGGTAGTTTCAAACCCTGGCCATCCTTTTTTAACTGAAAGATTTATCCAATAGTCTCCAGATGTTAACCACCAACCCCAAGTTAAACCTGTTGAGGTATCTACATCTGTATCTATAAATAATTCAATAGCTGCTTGAAATCCTGCATCTGTTAGTGATTCTAAATCACTAAAAGTACCGTTTTCATTAATATCTAATCGTACGTATAAAAAATCTTCATCATGGGTAACAAACACATCTTTGATATCTAATGCCGGATTTATTACTCCGTCTTTTACACCGTCCCAGTTAACATCTATACTATCTGATATACCTTCTTCTAAATTTGGAGCAACATCAAGTTGCATATCACTATTCCAATCTGACATATCTCCATCAATTACAATTTGCGCAAATGTAATTGAGGAAATCAGAAAAAAGAATAAGCTAAGTATTAGTATTTTTTTCATAGGTATTTCTCCTCTGTTGGTTATAAAGTTAGTTATTGTTTTATTTTAATAGAACTATTTTCTTGTTTATTAAAAAATCAGGTGTCTGTAATTGTATTATATAAATTCCGCTACTTTGACTAACACCATAATTATTATTCCCATTCCAAATTACATTTTTAGTGTTGAGTTTATTAACTTGAAAGCTTTTAACTAACTGCCCAAGTATATTATAGATACTCAATGATTTTATATTTTTATTTTCAACATTAAAATTAAAATTTACAGTATTGTTAAAAGGATTTGGGAATGCATTAATTGAGTATGTTTTTACTATATTATTTGGTTTTTCTTTGACAGACGTAACTAAATATGAGTATGTATAACTCATTTGCTTGTAAAGATTTGGAGCATAGTCATCAGCAATATTTTCATCATTATCATTAACATTAAATAATATCTCTATGCTGTTGCCAGTACCTAAATTACTTAATAAGTCCTTAAAAATAGCTAATTCAATTCTATTTGTTTGATTAGGTTCAATAGCTGATGAAAAAGTACCGTAATTAGTCCAACTCCATTCTACATTTGTTCCTGTATATTTCCACATCTGGTCATTTTCAATCATCAGATCGATTCCGGCATAACTTCCCGCACTATGAAAACCGGTAGAAGTGTCAGAATCAGTATCAAAAAATATATGATAAAAATATTCTTCTGAAAAAGTACTATCTAAAGAATAACTTATATATAGTTTATTTTCATCATCAATTGCCCAAACATCAACAATATCAGTAGAAGCATTTAGTGCATCTCCTGTTTCTTCTGTATTAGGTAAAAGATCAAGTTGAGGAACTGATTGCCAATCATTAAATTCTCCATCGATTGTAATAGTAGTAGGTTCAGTTTCTTTTATGGTATCGGGTAGAAAATATAAATCACCGGTGTAATCATTTCCCGTTGCATTATTATTAATTTGTAATATATGATTTAACGAATTGAATCCCGTAGAATCTTCCCAAACATTTTCATTTGCAAGTTGGATAGAATATTCTGGTCTATCATGTAAAGCTTTTAATGGATCTGCAAGATGAAGAAATACTTCATAATTCCCTTCAAGCATATTACTTAATATTCCTGCAGAGACTTCGATATTTATTGAATCTCCTGCAAACCAAAATCTTGGGTCCTCGGTTATTATTGCTCTGTATCTATCTTTTGTATCAACATTCCTAAGAACTAACTCTACGTTACGAGAATTAAATGGACTGGCATAACCCTTATTTACTAGTGTTAGGTTAATGTTAAATTCACCTCCAGGCTTAATGGTATTAGTTATTTCGCCGCTAATAAGAACAAATCTGTAACCTAAACTCTTTTGAATGGCATCGTAGCAACCTTCGGATTTCCAAGTATCTAATACATCTGTATTATAATCTCTATTTAGAATTGACCAATGCATTCGTGCTAAATCCATTTGAGCATTATCACATCCAGAATATGCACTTGGACTACAAGTTTCTCCACCTTGTGGAACAAACATATTATCTTGATTTACATAATTCTTGTCACCTTCTATATCATTAGATAGATAAGTTCCAAAATCTGTGGCACTAGCTAAAAAACAGTCGTTATGTGCACCTGTTCTCGATTTTTTTGAACCGTTAAACGCCTCTGAGATATCTATCGGGTTAATGTCACTAAAGATTTTTCTTTTATAATCAGGTGTCCTAACTACAACGCATCTTTCTTCCGGTAAAGCATCAAGTAAAGTAAATAGAACTGTTCTTCTGTCATTTGTATTATTAAGGTTATTAGTTGAATAATACCACTCTCCCCAAGCACCAATAAATCCAGCTTCTATATAAACAATTACATCATAATTGTTTTGGAATATTGGTTTTAATTGTTGAATATGCTGCTGGATAATATTCAAAGGTGCATCAGGTCCATTTTGTTCATCAGTATATGAAAAACGTAGAATCAGTTTTACACCACCTTCTCGCGCTGCTGCTAAATCAGATTCAACCATATTTAAAAAATCTGCTGATAACGGAGAATTATTAAATTGCGGAATTGTATAAATTCTTTGTATTACAGTTACATTATACTGCTTAATACTATTTATAAATCCTCCGGTAACTTGTGAACTTCTGTAAACAGAAAAACCTCTTTCCGGATTTGGAATAATCATATCGGATTCAATATAATTAACCTGAGTCAAAGACTGACAAAGCAGTACTGTGAACATCGAAATGTAAATGAGAAAAATTATTTTAATATTTTTTAGCAGCAATTATGCTATCCTGTTTATTTTATTAGAATCATTGTTTTTGTTTCAGTATAACTTTCTACCTCACTTGCAAAAGAATTATTTACACTTAATTGATAATAATAAATACCGCTTGCAATCCGTTGCCCCATGGAATTTGCATCAAATGTTATATTATATATACCCGGTATTTGCTGTTCATTAACTAGTGTGATAATTTCTTTTCCTAAAACATCATAAATCTTTAATTGTACGGTCATTGTTCCTACACCACCTACGTTATGGGGAAGGGAATATTTGATTGTTGTACTTGGATTAAAGGGATTTGGATAATTCTGAGAAAGATGAAAAGAATTATTTATGTCATCATATTTTCCTTTAACTGATGTTAATCCGTCAAACTCAACCGCACCTATATCAATCTTATAATTTACAACCCTTGGCTTTCCAAAATAATCTTCTGTCCCAACAAGATTAGAATCTAAATTCTTGCCATTTTCTATTGCTGGAGAATCATTTGCAATAGTAGGATCATCATTTAAAACATTTACCAGTTTAGGATTTGCAAAAATTGATTCATTTTCTTCATTCGACCCGGATTTATAGTTTTCAAAATTGGAATAGGAATTATTTCCCCAAAGCCATTTTGGGGTTTCATCCGTATAGTAAAGATTATTTTGAAAACTATTATTTGCTCCTGTATTTGTAACATACTCTACCATTGGCACATTAGATTTTGCATAAATAATATTATTTGCAAATAAGTTATTCTCACAATAATACTGCATAAGTATCACAGCACCCCATGAAGCTTCTTCTATATTATTTCTATACAATGTGTTGTTAATAATTTTACAGTTATTAGCAGAACCTCTTTGACTATCATAACCTCCAATAGCTAATCCTAGAAATATATTTTCTTTAATAAAATTGTTTCTAACAATAATTCCGCTTGTTGATTTACCTCCATGCTCACTTGCTATTTCAAATCCTATGTTACAGTTATATACCAAGTTTCTTTCAAAAACTATATCCTTTCCACCGTCAACATAAAAACCATCTGCACTTCCTTCATCACCATAGGCAGGGTTTCCTCTACTATCAATATTGTATGCAATGTTTTCTGTAACTAATCCATTACGTGCTTGGTCAAACTCCGGATTTGGAGATTCCCCTTCATGTCCAATAAAATCAAAAGCAATATTATTGTTATCATGTACAATATTTTTTCTAACAATAAATTGTTCTACATTTCCATTCAAAACTAATGATTCACTCCAGCCTAATTTACAATTGCGAATTTCATTTCCATCAATAATTAAATTATTAATTGATTCTGAGCCATTAGTCCCATATACTGCAATTCCATGTGCCCCAGCTTCATTTCCATTATGTTCTATATGATGAATAACATTATCTCGTATTTCTATATATTGCCCTTTTCCTCTTATCCAGATTCCTGCCGGAAACCAATCATCATCAGCTGTAATTAAGTTTCTGATTTCAAATCCGATAACTTTTATATAACTTTTATTAATAATACGTATTAAACCTTGAGGCCAATCCGCTCCACTATTAAAGTTACTTCCATCAAGAATGGGATGTTCATTAGGATAAGCTTCTAATACAATATAGCCATC
>JAJRZB010000104.1 GCA_024275455.1 Bacteroidota bacterium
GAAATCAGCGGGGATTCCAAACCTAATATTTCAGCGTATTCTTTTATGGAATTGTGAAGTCTTCCGGTAGCAAAAGTGAACCTCATTCCCATTTTTTTTAATTCGTGAACATACTCAATTGATTGTTCACCAATTTCACCGTATTTATTAAGCAGTGTTCCATCAAGATCGAACACAATAAGCTGTAAATTTTTCAGAATTTTATTATCAATCATAAATTATTACATTCAATATTTTAGAATTATTTATCGTTATTTAAATATGTTAGAAAAGTTCCGACCAACAATGTTACGGAAACTCCTATTAACGTATACCACGTCCAGGCAACAAGCTGCAAAGATATTACCGTAATCATAATAAAAATACCCGAAGCAAAACTTGCCAAAGCATCTTCCTGAGTAGCCTTGTTTACAAACAAACCCAGCATAAAAGTTCCGAGTAAACCTCCGTAAGTAAACGATGCAATACTCAATGCCAATTCAACAACCGTATGTGGAGAATTCATAAAAAACAATGCTGCCAAAATAAGCATACCCGCCCACATAATTGTAAATAGCCGAGAAACTTTAAGATCATTTGCTTTGTTTCTATTTTTATGAAAAGGGTTATATAAATCAAGCATGGTTGAAGAGGATAATGAACTTATTGACCCTGCTAAAGTAGACATTGCAGCCGCGAATAATCCGGCTATAATAATACCGGAGAATGGAGAGGGTAATTTATCAATAATAAATTTGGGGAAAATTTCATCCGATCTAATATCCAGATGTCCGTAGAAAGCATACAAAGCAACTCCTACCAAAAGGAAAATTAAAAATTGAAATATTATTATAATTCCGCTGCCGATTATTGCTTTTTGCGCACTTCTTAAACTATTTGTACTTAGTAATCTCTGTACAATTAATTGGTCTGTACCATGCGAAGCCATTGAAAGAAAAGCTCCACCCAGTATTCCGCTTATTAAATTATAGGGCTGCGAAAAAAACTCTCCTACTGTTGATCCAAAGTTTAAATTAATTACACTTAGTTTATTTTCCAAATGAGCAGCTTGAACAATTGAATTAAACCCATCAGGCAAGTAATTGAAAACCAAAAAGTATCCGGCAAGTAAAGCACCGCCAAGGTAAATTACCATTAAAATTACATCTACCCAAATAATTCCTTTTACTCCGCCTGTTATTGTATACCCGAGAGTAATAACCGCAATAATAATTATTGCCGTAGGATAACTAATATCCAACATTAATTTTAACGGGATAGCCGTTGCAAATAATCTTACTCCGTCAGCGGCTGTTCTGGTAAATAAAAAAACTATAGAAGCAAAAGATCTTGTTTTCGCTCCAAACCTGTTTTCCAAAAAAGCATACGCAGTATTAAGTTCACCCTTAAAATAGGAGGGTAAAAAAAAGTTTGCTATTATAATTCTTCCAATTAAATAACCAAAAGTTACTTGCAAAAAATTAAGATTAGTTAAATATGCTAATCCGGGAATTGAAATAAAAGTTAACGTACTCGTTTCGGCGGCAACAATTGAAAAACAAACTGCCCACCAAGGAACTGATTTGGACCCCAGAAAGTAATCCTCAACAGTTTTTTGTTTTCCTCCTTTATAAGCTCCGAATAGAGCCACACCAATTAGAAAAACTATTATTACTACAAAGTCTAAAGTTTTATCCACAAACAAGCCCTATATTTTTTTTAGTTCGTCTACTGCTTCTTGTACTGTTTCTTTGATAGGAAGCACTCGATCTAATTGATAGATTTCAATTAGTGTACGAACGCTTTTTTGCGGAGTGGCAAGTCTAATACTGCCATTATTTGTTTGTAAAATTCGGAAGGAAAGTAGAATTGCACTAAGTCCTGAGCTATCACAATACTCTATTTCAGATAAATCAAATACCATTTTATTTATATCGCCAGCTGAAAGTAATATTGTCAGCTCGCCTTTTACTAAACCGGCAATGGAAGCATCAAAAGATTTTTCCAGCAATTTAAAAATTGCAACATCGCCATCTTTTTTAAATTCATAATTTACTGTATCATTCATTTTTACTTTTAACTCTTATTTAAATAAAATTGATATTGAATTATTTTTAAGCAAACATTCTAAAACATCTTTAAGGAATTTAACAAATTTCTATATGATATTTCAGAATTAATTTTTGTGTTAACCATTTGAAAATTATAAAGATTATCTACTTCTTCTTTTTTAAAACCTACTTTATATTTTGCAGATATCAAACTTGTAGCAGCAGCTAAAAAAAGATTTTCTTCACGTTCTAAGTCAATTAAAACATCAAATTTATAATTGCTTAATTTATTTATAAATCCTTTATTCGGTAAACCTAATTTCGAAATATCATTTAACGAATAATCTAAAATAGTATAATTATGTGCAATTGTTACTGAGTTTTTCTTATGCTCGGGAATAAATAATGTTACATTTTTTTTATGAATTTTAAAATACTTTGCAACATCAAAACTATTGGAATAATCAAGATCATTTAAAGGAAGTATTAAAATATAGTCAATTGCATTTTCAATAAAATCTGTAAAAGAGAAATTAGTATCAAAATCCTTTTTGATTTTCTTTTTGAAAATATAGTACCCGATTTTATTTTTATATTCCTCAAACAAACTAACTTTCCTTTAAAAGTTCATCAAAATCATTTTCTTTAAGAATTTTTACACCTAATTTTTCAGCTTTTTCCAATTTCGAGCCGGCATTTTCGCCAACAACTAAAAAATTTGTTTTTTTACTAATTGATGATGTAACTTTTCCGCCTCTTTTTTCAATTTCTTCTTTTGCTTTTTCCCTGCTGTACTTGTTAAGAGTTCCGGTAATTACAAATGTTAACCCTTCCAAACTATTGCCCAAATTGTTATTCTCAGTCTCAAATTTTAATCCGGCTTCTTTCAGTTCATTAATATTATCAATATTTTTTTTGTGCTGAAAATACTGTTTAATACTCTCGGCAATATTTGGGCCTATTTCCGGAACAAGTTCTATTTCTTCTTTAGACGCATCAATTATATTATCGATTTTTTTAAATTCTTTTGCTAACCTTTTTGCAACTCCGGCACCAACATACCTAATTCCTAATGCAAAAAGTACTTTTTCGAACGGAGTTTCTTTACTTTTTTCTATTGCTTCTAAGAGATTATCAACACTTTTTTCTCCTAATCTCTCAATTTCAATTAAATCGTTTCTTCTATTTTTAAGATTATAAATATCAACATATGAAGAAAGAAATCCCAAATCAACAAACTGTTTAACTAAAGACTCCCCCAAACCTTCAATATTCATTGCTCCGCGTGAAGCAAAATGTTCTATTTGTTCTTTTATTTGAGCCGGACAAAGTGAATTCAGACAATAAATTGCAACTTCATCTTCCGGGGAAAAAAGTTTTTCTCCGCAAACGGGACATTTATCGGGAATTATTGTTTAAACAGAATTTTTATCTCTTTCATCCAAATCAACACTAATAATTTTAGGAATTACATCTCCGCCTTTTTCAATAATAACAGTATCGCCCACTCTAATATCTTTTCTTTTTATTTCATCTTTGTTATGAAGAGTGGCTCTGCTTATTGTAGAACCGGCAAGAAAAACCGGTTCAAGCTCAGCCACGGGAGTAACTGCCCCTGTTCTGCCAACCTGCCAGGTAATACTTTTTAACTTCGTTTTTGTTCTCTGAGCTGCAAACTTAAAAGCTATTGCCCATCTTGGCGATTTTGCAACATTACCCAGCCGGGCTTGATACTCAATTTTATTAACTTTAACAACAACCCCGTCAGTTTCATAAGGGAGATTGTTTCTTTCTTTATCCCAATATTTGCAATATTCTAGTACTTCAGTAATATTTTTACACAACTTAAAATTTTTATTTACTTTAAATCCATATTTTGAAAGCTGATCCAAGTTACTATATTGACTTTCAAAAGTTTGTTCGTCAGATAATAAATAATACGTAAAAATGTCCAATGGTCTTTTTGCAACTTCTTTAGGATCTTGTAATTTTAATGTCCCTGCTGTTAAATTTCTTGGATTGGCAAATGGTTTAAGCCCTTGTTCAATTCTTTGATTGTTAAACCTAACAAATTCTTCAACCTCCATAAAGACTTCACCGCGCACTTCGAAAGAGGAAGGAATTATTTCTGTTGAAAATATTTCCAGTGGTAGAGATTTTATTGTTTTAATATTAGTTGTTACCTCTTCACCTGTAGTTCCATCACCCCTTGTTGCAGCTCGTTTAAGTTTTCCGTTTTCATAAAGTATACTTATGGAAACTCCGTCAATTTTCAACTCGGTAATATATTCTATATCCTCTTCTAATTTCAGTAAGTTTTTTATACGTTTATCAAATTCAATAAGTTCACTCTCTTCATAAGAATTTGCCAAACTTAACATAGGAGTTTTATGTTCAACGGAATTAAATTCTTTTGTCAGATCTGAACCGACTCTTTGAGTCGGTGATTCGGGAGTTATAAATTCAGGATATTCTTGCTCTAATTTTTCAAGCTCTTTATAAAGTTTATCATACTCAAAATCACTTATCTTACTTTCCGCAAGTACATAATAAGAATAATCATATTCTCTAATTTTCTTTCTTAGCTCTATGATTCTATTTTTAGCATTATCCTTCATTATTTATTTGCGGAGTTCTTCTTAAATATTCAATTCCATTTTTCGTTATCAAAATTTTTCTTACTCTTCCCGGTGAACCTCTAAAATTAAGCTCTTTACCATTTAATTGAAGCTTAACACCTCCTGAATTCCCAATATGAAGATATATCTTACTTTTCGCCCCAAATACTTTTTTCATATTATTTTGAATAATGAACTCGGTTGTATTGGCATCATCCGTAACAATTCTCATCCAAGATTGATCTGTACCAATAATTGTTAAATTAACCGGGTAAGCTAAATTAGTATTATTAGAGTTACCAGAAAGATTTATAGATTTTAAATCGGATTTTTTAACCTGACTGGTTTCAACATCTCTCTTTTTTGGGGTAATAATTGATTTGCTTTTTATTTTTGATTCTTTTTTTTCTTTTCTTTCAGTAGAAGAATTATTATTATTTTGAGAAGCTACTATTTCTTCAAATGGTTTTTCAGTAACAATACCATTTTTTTCTTAGGAAAGAAATGTTTTATAGATAAGAAAGATCGAAAGTAAAAGTATAAAACCAACCAACGCATAATAAACAGTTTTATTCGAACTAGTTTCCAATACTGGTTTTTCAGTTTCAAGGTCTTCTTTTACTGCTGAATTAATAGCTTTTTCAATCTGAGTTTTTTCTTTTTTTTCCGATACTATTTCGTCAATTTCTGCAACTGAGTAATCTTCATTCCTTTGAGCCAATTCAAATTTTTTTAAAACTTCATCAGGGTCTAAACCAATAGTTTTACTATACTCTTTAATAAATGCCCGGATGTATACTTCAGGTAAAATTGAAAAATTACCTTCTTCAATTGCATTTAAAAACTTTTTATCAATTCTGGTTTTTGTAAATATTTGGTCAATCGTCAGTTTATTTTTTTCGCGGGTTTTTTTTAACTCTGCAGCAAATTTTTTAAGAATGCTATTTGACATTTTATTTTCCGGTTTAATTTTTTCTAACTAATTTTGCAACAAAAGCACCATCAATTTGATGTTTACTCGGGAGAGTTTGAATGCACCCATTTTCATCCGTAATATCCTCTCCAAATTGTTCTGATAAATTAACTAAATCAAAATTATTATGCTTTTCTAAAAATTGTTTTACTATTTCAAAATTTTCTTCTGGTTCAATTGTACATGTACTGTATACAACAATACCTCCCGGTTTAACTGTTTGTCCGGCTTTTTCCAACAATTTTAATTGGATTTTATTCAGGTTTCGTATATCACCTAAATCTCTTTTCCATTTAATATCTGGCTTTTTAGTTAAAGTTCCCAATCCGCTGCAAGGAACATCTGCAAGTACTCTGTCAAAATCATTTCCTTCAAAATCTAGTGCGTCTTGAGCAATTGATTTTAGATTTTTAACTCCAAGTCTTTCCATATTTTTATTAAATAAATTAAGTCTGCTTTCAAACTTATCGAGCGCAACAAGTTCACCCTGGTTTTGCATAGTATCTGCTAAAAATGCTGTTTTCCCTCCGGGAGCTGCACAAAGATCAAGAACTTTCATGCCCGGTTTCGGATCTAAAGCTTTACATGATAGACCTGTGCTTTCATCCTGAATGGAAAAATAACCTTTTTGAAAATATTCCCAATTTGTAATATTAGTTAACGAATGCAAATGTAAATATTCTTTAAGATATTTGCCCTGTGTAAAATTTATACTTACAGATTCTAACAATGATTTCAGTTCATCAATATTTGAATGCAACTTATTAACTCTTAATGTATGAATGGGTCTCTTATTATTTGCAATTAATAATTTGTCTGTTTCCTTTTCACCATATCTTTTTACCCATCTTTTAACCATCCATGTCGGATGCGAATAATAAGCCGATAAATAATTTACCAAATCCTCTTCTTTATTCGGATATCTTATTCCGTTTCTATTTCTAATTATATTCCGTAAAACAGCATTTGTTAAATTAGCAGATTTTTCTCCCTGAAGTTTTTTTACAAATTCAACCGATTCATTTACTGCTGCATGATCCGGTACTCGATCTAAAAATAGAATTTGATATAGAGCCACTCGAAGAGAATTTTTAACATTAGGAATACATTTTGAAAACTGTCCTTTATAAAACCCTGTTAAAACCCAGTCAATTCTGCCTAACCATCTTATTACCCCGTGGACAATTTCAAATAATAGAGCTTTGTCTTTCCCGTCAAGTTCGGAGTTGTTTAATTCTATTTCTAATAATTTATCTAAATAGGCATCTGTCCTATCAACACGATTTAATATTTTTATTGCTAAACCTCTAACACCGCTGTATAAATTTAAGTTAGTACCAATAGTTACTTCTTGCATAATATCAGTTTACTTTAAATAAATGATGAAAAATTTTCTAAGTTTAATTTACTAAAAAGAAGAGAAAATAATATTAAGTAGTTGGAGAGGAATTAAATAAAAAGCTTTCTCACTAAAAAAAGAGAAAGCTTAAAATTATTTTTTCAGACCATATTTTTTATTAAAACGTTCTACTCTACCTGTAGAATCTAACAATTTTTGTTTCCCGGTAAAAAACGGATGGCATTCCGAGCAAATTTCTAACTTAATATGGTCAACGGTTGATCTTGTTGTAAATGTATTTCCGCAAACACATGTTACTTCACAATTTTGATATGTTGGGTGTATACCTTTTTTCATAATTCTACCTGTTAAAAATTAGCTTAGAAAAATAGGAAATTATTAGTTTAAATTCAAGGATTACCGGATTAATCTACTCTTCTTGTTTTTTGTTTTTGGAGCATAATTTCCTTTTTCACAGAATCTAACCTTGCTTTTAGAGCTTCAACATATTCCTTATCAACTTCTTCACCCATAAAAAAACCATTAAAATAATTACGAGCAGATCCTCTTCCGGTTAATTGTACTTGTCTTCCTAAACTGTTTTCACTTCTTTTACTTTTTAATACTTTGTCTATATCGGTGGAAGCATAATTTTCAAACGGAAAATCTTTTTTTCTAACACTCAGTTTAACTAATTTTTTTACAGATTTTTCTTCCGAAGCTATTAAACCGGATTTCTCATTTTCTTTTACAATAACATCCAATTCATTTACTTTTTCACTTTTATCAAAAATATTATTAAAATTGGAAGAACCGAATAAATTACTGCTAATTTCGGAACGAAGTTTTGGTACAATTTTAAAAGGATTTTCTAACGATTCAGGATTATTATTAAAGAAAAAGACAAACGCAAGTAAAGACGCTACTATAATTCCTGAAGCCGGGACAAAAATAGCCCATGGGTTAAAACCTTTTTTTTCATTTGAATTTAGCCCAAAATTTTTATTCTCAATTTTAGTTTTCAGATTAAATTCAAAATTATCCGGAGCATTTACTTTTGGCAAATCCTTAAGTAATTTTTTAACATGCTCATAATCTTCATCTTTAGAATTGTAAAAATTTGTTTTCATACACTACCCATTGTAAATATTCTTTAATAATTCCTGAAGATGTTTTCTTCCTCTGTTTATGCGAGATTTTACTGTTCCTATTGACAAACCGGTAATTTCAGCAATTTCCTCATAAGATAACCCTTCAATGTCTCTTAGAATTACAACTTCCCTGTAAACCGGTTTTACTTTTAATAAAGCTTTCTGAATTATCTCTCCTTTTATTTCGCTGTCTGTTGCTCTTTCGGGAGAAATAAATGAACTATCCTCAATTTGGATTTTTCTATCGTCGTCATCTTGATTCAAAGAAAAAATAGTTCTTCTCTTTCTTCTTTTCAGCTCGTTACGCGCTAAATTACCGGCAATTGTATATATCCAAGTTGAAAATTTTGCAAAAGATTTATAAGAATCTTTATGCAAATAAAACTTTATCATAGTATCCTGAACTATATCTACACAAACATCTCTATCACCTAAAAATCGGTAGACATAGTTTGTTAAAGGATCTTTAAATCTTTTAACAAGAATTTCATAAGCTTCAATTGTATTATTATCCTGAAACTCTTTAATTAATTCTTCGTCAGTTAACTCAGCAAGTTTTTTCTTCAATGATATTTATACTTTTTAATGGGATAATTGTTTCAATAATTTATAGAAATATTTACAAAAATATTCTGTTAATCTAATAAAATATTTGTCAACATTATTGTTGATAAAGATTTTTGATCGATACCGCTTGTTTTTAATGCCAGATCAGTTTCATATAGTACTTTTGATGCATGAATCAGTCTTGTTTCATTATTAAAAAAAGGTGCATTTTTGCAATTAATATAGTAATATTTAGATACTCCTATTGCTTTGGAAGCATCTTCATCCGATAGTTTTCTTTTCCTAAGTTCAAAAGACTGACTTATAACCGAAAAATATTTTGTCAGCATAGATATAATAAAAATCAAATCCTTACCGTTTTCTAAAAGATTGTTTAGTACTTTAAGAGCGTTTGCCTTGTTTCCTTTTCCCATCGCATTAAGTAAATCGAAAATTGAATATTCTTTGGTTGCCGATGAGAGTTTTTTAATATCTTCGGGTGTAATTTCTTTGGATTCGCTTAAAAAACTTTGAAATTTTTGAAGCTGCATTTCCAATAATGATTTATCTTCGCCAACAATTTCTATTAAAGATTTAGTACTTTCCGAAGAGATATCAAATCCCAGTTGCGTACACCTCTTTTTTACCCAATTTTCTAAATCCCTTCCTTTTAGTTCACTAGCCTGAAAAATCATATTTTTAGCAAGCAAAGTTTTGTAAGGCTCTGAATTTAAGCTGCCAATTGATCCATAATTTATAAGCACCAGAATAGTTGTGTCAGTCGCGCTTTCTAAATAACTTAAAATTTGTTTTTTATTATTGTAATTTTCAAAATTTTTAACAATCAATAATTTTTTTTCGGATCCGAAAGGAAAAGTATATGCCAGGTCAATTAAACCTGAGACATTCTCTTTCTTTTCAGCAGAAATAATTTCCTTGTCAAAATCCGTAGTAATAAAAGGTTTAGCTTTTTCTTCTATTACTTTAACAGCGCCGTTTAATGTAAAATGATCTTCCCCGAATAAGAAATAGACTAATTTCAGCTCAGACTTATTTAGTTCCGATACCATTGAATAAACCGAGGGCACTTTTTCTTTTGATCTATACATTTAACTTTTTATTATGAAAAATATACGAAATCAAAATATTTATTTTACACGTTTTTCAACGGTTACTTTTTCCATTACCACATCTTTAAGCGGTTTATCGTAAGGTTTTGATGTTGCCGATTTTCCTATTGCCTGAACAACATCGAGACCGGAAATAACTTTACCGAAAATAGAATGTTTACCATCCAACCAAGGAGTTGGTACTAATGTAATAAAAAATTGACTGCCGTTTGTATTGGGACCTGCATTAGCCATAGATAAAATTCCGGGTTCGGAATGTTTTAAACTATCAACAAACTCATCTTCAAAAGAACCGCCGAAGTAACTTTCACCTCCTGAACCGGTACCGGTCGGATCGCCTCCTTGAATCATAAAATCAGCAATTACTCTGTGGAAGGTTACTCCATCGTAATATCCTTTAGTAATCAGACCTACGAAATTTTCAACGGTTTTAGGTACTTCGTTAGCAAATAATTGTATTTCAACATCACCCATATTGGTTTTCATGTGAGCGACTAAAATTTCGTTATCGTTAAGCGTAATAAGTTCTTTCACTTTTTCCTCGTAAATATTTTTAGTTTTTTGTTTAGTGTTTTCTTTTATCTTTGCATCATCCACTTTAGATGTGCATGCAACTATAGTTAAAATTAAAAGTATACTTAAATATTTCAAAATGCCTCCTATGGATTTATAATATTATTCCAAACCATTGCTATTATAATTACACCAACAATTATTCTGTAAAAAACAAATACCATTGTTGAATTTTTTCTTAAAAATTTAAGTAAAAAACTGATTGTTAAATATCCGCTTACCGCTGATGCAACAGTTGCAACTATTAAATTAACAATGCCCGACATATCAATATAATTAAGGGCTTCATATAATTGCAGCAATCCGCTACCTAATATTGCGGGTACACTAAGTAAAAAGGAAAAACGAGCAGCCGTTTCTCTTTTAAACCCAAGAAATATTCCGGCAGTAATAGTTGTACCCGATCTTGATGAACCCGGAATTAAAGCAAGTGATTGCGCAAAACCTACAATTAATGCATGATACCATTTTATATCTTTAAGTTCTCTTTTAAATTTTCCGATTTTTTCTGCAAAGGCTAAAATTATTCCCAATACAATTAAACTGGTTCCAATAACATAAAGATTTTTTGTAAACGCACCCTCAATAACATCTTTAAATCCAAGTCCGATAATTACAACCGGAATGGAGCCTATAATAATATACCATCCCATTTTTGAATTAAAAGATTGAGTAGAAAACGACTTCCTTTTAATTAAATTATCACCTATAAAATCCATAGTGATATGCCATAGATCATTCCAAAAATAAATTAAGATTGCTACAAGTGTTCCTAATTGAATAACAGCAATAAACGAAGTCCATTGCTCAGGGTTTTCTGCTGAAACAAGATTCATCAATTTACCGACAACAGTTAAATGACCTGTACTGCTAATTGGTAAAAATTCAGTTAATCCTTGTATAATGCCTAAAAATATTGCTTCTATTATGTTCACAGTAATTCCCTAAAAATAATAAACTGTTCCTAATTTTAATCCCACTGAAAAGCTGTTTAAGTTAAAGACACCCCCGTTAAGTGTATTTATTTCACCAGGAATATCATACCTGATATCACCGGCTATTAAAGCGTATAAATTACCGCTAAGTCTTGTATCCCCTTGCAGTTTAAGTAAAAACCCGATACCGCTTGTTGAATAATTTTCTTTTGAACCGTAAGAATTAATTCTTTCTTGAGCATTACTGTATCTAAAACCAATGCCTCCGCCAAACTTTAACTTATAGCCTTCCCCCGCTAAATAATAGTACCCGATTAAAGTTGGTTTATGATGGTCTAATTCAATATCAACCACAACAGTATTTATAGAGTAGATATTAAAATCATATTCCAATGCAATTTGATATTTCTCATTTACATTATAACCAACCTCAACAAAAAAATCAGCAGACGTGTTGAAGGAATTAACAAATTGAGACCCGGATAATGCATTAACATAATTCTCAAAATCCGGAGCAGTAAAAAACGATAATCCCATTCCACCACCAACTTCAATTTGAGAAAACAAAGTAGAATTAATTATAAAATAAGAGACTATAATTATCTTTTTCAAATTGCACCTGATTTAGTTTTAAATACGGTTAGAAAATTTGCAGAGGGTAATCCTTTTGTCTGTTGTCTTTTATTTATCAAATATGTTAATCCGATTGTTGATAAAATAAACAGTACATAAGTAGTTGTATGTGTAATTAGTGCATAAGCTCCGCTAATATCGGTATCAAAATTAAAAATGTTAACCAATACAAAAATTACTATTAGGTGATAAGAACCGGTTGCTCCAGGTGTTGGAATTATTACTCCAAATGCGCTTATAGTCATTACAATCCAAGCCATGGCAAAATTAACTTATTTGATCTCTTCCATATGCAAAATATAAAAGCCAACGTAGGCTGTTAAACCATACAAAAACATAATTACTGCCGATAACAAAACTACAGAAAAGAAGTTTTTTGTACCTTTTAAGCTTGCAAACCCATCCGTTAACAAATGAAAAGCTCTCGCAAGTGCATCTGCTAATTTTTCAGAGAATTTTCCAATAAATTTTAAAATAGCATTATAAAAATTTTCCTTAAACTTAACCACTAAGTAAAGAAAAATAATTAATCCGAAAATGAGCACAAACCCGATATAAATTGTTGAACGGAGCCAAGTAATTTCTTGATAAAGATTTCCCGGAAAAATTGCTACACTTATTAAAACAGAAAAACCTAAAACCAAAATATCAATAACCCTTTCCAAAACAATTGTTCCAACCATTGAAGATCTTGATATATCTTCCCATTTTCCTAAAAACAGACCTCTATATAACTCGCCTAACCTAGGGACAACACAATTAACTCCGTAGCCAACCATAATAGCCCCAAATAAATTTACAACATTAGTTTTTTCTTTTACAGAACGAATAATAATTCGCCACCGGAAGGCTCTGGCAAGGTGCGATAAGAACCAGACTACAAGGTAAACTCCAAACCAAAAAAATGAGATGCGACTTATAATTTCAATTACATCTTCAAAATTAACATTGTTAAATGCCAAATACAGAAAAACTACCATCAAAACGAATGGAAGTAAATAACTTAATACTTTTTTCATCTTAGCCATATTTTATCGAAGGTCAATTATTTTCAATTTACCAGAGTCTATAAATTTAAACAACCTTTTACTTAACGATTGATTAATTTTAATATTTCTGAATTCAAATAAATAGCTATTCCCTCCAAAATCAAATACTTCAATTTTATTTATTAAATATTTTGAGTTAATCCATAATTTAGCAGTTTTAAAATTAAGTTGTGAACTGGTAGGAATAAGAGTTAATATAATTTTATTTCCTATTTTTACTTCGCTTATTTTACATTTTAGCGGGTAATTATAAATATAATCGCATAATGAAAAAGCTAACGGGTCATCATTAATATCTGAAATAATTACTTTTTCTCTTTTTTTATTTTCATTCCAAATCGATTTTCCATCCGAGATAATGGTGTTGTTTTTTAATTCAATTCTATAATTATTCTTTTGAGAAAAAAAGAATTTTCCTCTCATTAAACTTTTACCGTTTGAGGATTGTGAAAAATCAGCTTCTAAATTTGTGATATTTTCAAATTTTTCTTGTAGTTTTTTTATACTGTCATTACTCTCTATCTGAAAATTAAACAGTAATAACAATACTAAAAATAATATCATAGGGATCTCAAAATTGTTTCTAATTGCTCTTCATTTTCAACTATAACTTCTCTAGCTTTACTGCCTTCCGACGGACCTACAACTCCTGCTTCTTCAAGCTGGTCTACAATTCTAGCAGCACGCGAATAACCTAACTTTAATCTTCTATGCAACAAGGAAACCGATCCTTGCTGATGCCTGACGATAACTCTTGCAGCTTCTTCAAACATCGGGTCCAAATCGGTTAAGAAGTTTCAGCCTTCGGAACTTTTCTTTTCCAACATAGAGGGTAAAAAATATCTCCTTGAGTAACCTTTTTGTACATAAATAAAATTGGTTATTTTTTCCACTTCATCTGTAGAGATAAACGCATTCTGCATTCTTATCGGTTTAGGAACACCTCCGGGTAGAAACAACATATCACCACGACCTAATAATTGTTCCGCTCCGTTCATATCCAAAATAGTACGGGAATCAATTTTAGTTGCAACCTGATAAGCAATTCTTGCCGGGAAATTAGCTTTAATAACACCGGTAATTACGTTAACCGAAGGTCTCTGTGTAGCAACAACCAAATGAATACCCACAGCTCTGGCAAGTTGAGCAAGTCTTGCAATGGGTGCTTCAACCTCTTTACCGGATGTCATCATTAAATCTGCCAACTCATCAATAATTACAACTATGTACGGTAATTTATAGTGCTTCATTTTATCGGTATTTTGAGGTCTCTGCTTTGGATTGGCAATTTTTTTATTGTAATCAACAATGTGTCTTACACCTAATTGAGCCAGTTTATCATACCTTTTTTCCATTTCGTGCTCAACAGCTTTTAGAACAAGTAAAGCATTTGCCGGATTTGTGATAATTTCTTCATCCAAATCGGGTGAAATGGCAAGATAATGCTTATTTAATTTTCCGTAAAAAGATAACTCAATTTTTTTCGGATCAATAATTACAAATTTTATTTCCGAAGGATGTTTTGCATAAATCAAACTTGTAATCAGCATATTAATACCAACACTCTTACCAGACCCGGTTGAACCGGCAACAAGGAGATGAGGCATAATAGCAAGATCTGTTATATAAACTTCGCCAACTATTGTTTTTCCGAGAGCTATCGGCAGCTCGGCTTTTGATTTACTTAAATGAGTTAAAACCGAACGAGCACTAACTAGTTGCGATTTTTCATTTGGTATTTCAACCCCTATTGCACTTTTACCGGGTATTGGAGCAATAATTCTTATTCCCCTAGCAGCAAGTGCTAATGCAATATCATGTTCCAGACTAACAATTCTACTAATTTTAACTCCTGGAGCAGGGACAATTTCATAAAGGGTTACTACAGGGCCTGGAGTTACCGAAATATCTTCAATGTCAATATCAAAAAGTTTTAACTTCTCTTTAAGCAGTTCGGCATTTTGTTTTAACTCAATTTCGGAAATATCGATTGATTCATCTTCGGAATATTCCAACATTTCTAAAGTCGGGGGTGTGAACTTAATTTTCTCTTCCCATTGTTCAGGTAATTCGGCTTCTAATTCTTTATCAACAACCGGAATTATTTCTTCGCTTGAAGATGTTTTAGATTGAGTGAGAATAACTTCCGGTTCTACTTGAGGTTTACTTAGTTTAATTTCTTCATCTGATCGAATAATTCTTATTTTTGTTTCTTCCTCAATTAATTCTTCAACTTCTTTTTCTTTTTTTTCACTGCTCTTTTTCTTTTTTGGAATTTTAAGCTTCTTTATTTTCTCTAAATTTTTACTAAGCTTTTCTTGTTTTTCAAGATTTACTTTTATACTATCATCAGATTTATCGGCAAACAGTTTGCTAAAATAATTTCTCAGAGCTTTAAAGCGAAAATTAAAAGCAATAAATAACGCAATAAACATTCCAGTACTTAAAACAATTATGCTACCAAGAACTCCGAAAAGTCTCCCTATTGCTGCTCCGAAAAAATCTCCAATGTTTCCCGCTATTTCATATTGATTTTCAAACAAGCCCGGATTAGGCATTAAACGTAAAACTCCAAACAGAGTGGCAAGAAGCACACCGGATATTAAAAAAAAGTTTGAAATATTAAGTGCAAGTTTTGTATCAGTATTTTTTAGAATTGTGTAACCCCAAACAAAAAATATAACGGGTATAACAATTGAGAAATAACCAATAGTGGAATTAATTAAAAAATGCGAAAGGTAGGAGCCGAAAATTCCTAACCAATTGTGTGTATTTTCCGCTCTATTTAAAAAGTCAGGATTAGTTGAAAAAACCTTGAAAAAATCCGAAAAACTATAATTAAGATTTGCTTGATCGTACCTTGAATATGAAAAAATACTAAGTAGCATTAAAACTGCAGAAATTACTAAAAATACACCTATTAGTTTTCTCTTTTTTTCTTGAGAAACAATAAAGTAAGTCTGCTCAATTTGCTTTTTCTTTGTATTTCTTTTTTGTTTTGCCATTTACTTTTTTAACACTACCACACCTTTATCATAAACAGGAATAACATCAATTATATTTTCCTTTGAGGCAAAGGTAATATCATCTTTAAAACCCTTTTCAATTAATTTTTTTCCATGATCAGATTCTTTCATAGTTTTTTTAATTTTCTTTCTATTTTTCTTAAACAAGATAGCACACATTTTGCTGCCGTCATTTAACTCAAGATTATCATTTTGTTCTTCAATTTCAGAAATTATTTTTCCTGCACAAAGAGAATCTTCAAACGAAAACCTTCCGTTATTTCCGGCACATAGAATTTCAACATCTTTTCCAACTTTATTAATATATTCTGCAATTCTACCTGCATTTAGAAATGAAGCTATAAGCAATTCTTTGGAAAATTTTGCTTTTACTATTGCCCCGGAGCCATTTGTTGTAAAAAGTACAATCGATTTGCCCTCAACAATTTCTTTAGTGTATTCAAGCGGAGAGTTACCAAGTGCAAACCCATCAATTTTTACAGAATTCCTTTCGCCTCCAAGAAGTGTATGCCCCCCAAATGAATTACCTGACACTTTCATTGCAAATTCTATTGAATTTACAGGGATAATTTCTTTTGCCCCATTATTAAGTGCAGTTACAATAGTTGTAGTTGCTCTTAAAATATCAATTACAATTGTTCGTTTGTTTGTAAAAAATAACTCTTCAGCATTAGAAGGAGAAAGCAGAGTATTTATTTTCATATTATTTACCAATAAATGGAAGTTTAGTTATTTTGGCTAATACCCCTTTACCCCTAATAACAACTTCAACAGTCTCGTCTAAATTTGCAAATTCACTTTTTATATACCCTAATGCAATTGGTTTTTCTACAATAGGACTAACTGTACCGCTTGTAATCTTTCCTATGGCAACGCCGTTTTTTTTAATTTCATAACCTTTTCTAGGGAATGCCCTATCCTGAAAAACCAAAGGAACTAGTTTTCGCTGAACACCCTCTTCTTTCAATTTTAATAATGCTTCACGACCAATAAAATCACCTTTTTTAAGTTTTGTTATCCAACCCAAACCAGCTTCTAAAGTTTTTGTGGTTTCATCTATATCGTTCCCGTATAAACAATAACCCATTTCTAATCTTAGCGAATCTCTACACCCTAATCCTGCCGGAGAAATATTGAACTCTTTGCCGGCTTCAAAAAGTGCTTCCCATACTTTTTCTGCAACTTCAACAGAGCCTTTAAAATACAATTCAAATCCAAGTTCGCCGGTATAACCTGTTCGCGAAATAATAATTTCATTATCAAAAAGTACTTTCTTTGTAAAAGTATAAAATTCTAAATCAATAATTTCACCAAATAGTTTTTAAATTACTTTTAATGAATTTGGTCCCTGAACTGCCAATAAAGAGTAATCGTCAGATTCATCAATAATATCAACATCAAAAGTGTTATTATCTTTCATCCATTCATAATCTTTTTCTTTGTTAGCCCCGTTAACTACCAGCATATATTCGTTTTCATCAATTTGATAAACTAACAAATCATCAACAATACCCCCATCTTCGTAACACATAGCAGAATATTGAACTTTTCCAACTTCCAACTTTGCGGCATTATTTACAGTAATATACTGAACATAATCTAGAGCTTTTTCACCCTTAATAATAATTTCACCCATGTGTGAAACATCAAAAACACCAACAGATTCTCGAACAGCCTTATGTTCTGCAATTATAGAGTTGTATTGAACCGGCATCTCATACCCGGCAAAGTCAACTAACTTTGCTCCGTACTTTTTATGAATTTCATTAAATTTTGTCTTCTTCATATTTTTATTCTTCTAAAGTTTTCCAATCACTTAGGAATTTTTCCAATCCGCTTTTTGTTAAAGGATGATTAAATAATTTTTTTATTACTCCAAAAGGAATGGTGGCAACATCAGCACCAATTTCGGCAGCTTCTACTAAGTGAAGCGGGTGACGAATACTTGCAACCAATACTTGAGTTTCGAAACCATAATTTCTATAAATAGTTACAATTTGATCTATTAACTGCATTCCGGAATGACTAATGTCATCAAGTCTGCCAACAAACGGACTAATATACGTTGCCCCGGCTTTTGCTGCAAGAATTGCTTGAGATGCAGAAAAACAAAGTGTAACATTGGTTTTAATTCCCTCTGAAGAAAGTGCTTTAACTGCTTTGATCCCTTCTTGAATTAAAGGAATTTTTATAACAATATTTTTATGAATAGCAGCTAACTCTTTTGCTTCTTTCATTATTCCTTTAAAATCCGTTGAAACAACTTCAGCACTTATGGGTCCGTCAACAATTTCTAATATTTCATTTAATAATTCTCTAAAATTTTTACCTTCTTTTGCAACTAACGAGGGATTTGTTGTTACTCCATCCAAAAGTCCCATGGATGCAGCTTCTCTAATTTCATCAATGTTTGCAGTATCAATAAAAAATTTCATTTAAGTACCCTTTTTTATTTTCGTCTAATTTAATTTTTCCCCGGTTTTGGCAACTCTTACTTCAAACTCTTGAGGATTTATTTGGTCGTTGTCTTCTAATTTAATACGTAATAAATATTTAAATTGTAATTTATTTAAAGTAGAGAATAAACCAATTTTCAAATCGTTGCTCAATGATGGATGAACACTTAGAATTAAATTTCTGTGTTTTCCTTCAGATTTATAACGTTTAAACCATTCGTCAATATCGTGTATTACGCTCGATCTTTTTGTCATTAGTCCGGTACCATTGCAATAAGGACAAACTTCATTAATCGATTGAACAATATTTTGTCTAACTCTTTGGCGTGTAATCTGAACTATTCCAAAATCTGTCATTGGAAGAAGTGCAATTTTAGCTCTGTCTTTTCTAAATTCTTTACGCAGCTCGTCATAAATTTTCTTTCTGTTTTTTTCATCTTCCAAATCGATAAAATCTATTACAATCAAACCGCCAATATCTCGTAACCGTAATTGTCTTACAATTTCTCTCGCTGCTTCAAGATCAGTTTTTAGAGAATTTAACTCTTGTTCTTTTTTGGCAGCATACCTTCCACTGTTAACATCTATCACAGTCATTGCTTCTGTATGATCTATAACAATATGTCCACCGTTAGGGATTGAAACTTTTCTGCCCATTAATGTTTTTATCTGTTCTTCAATTTTGAACGCATCAAAAATGGGTATGCGGGACTTATAATACTCAATTTTATCTAAAAGCTGTGGTTGAATTAGTTGAACATAATCACGAATCTCTTTATATAAACTTTTAGAATCAATAAAAACTCTGGAAACATTAGGGGTAAATAAATCCCTTATTACACTAGTTGTAGTAGTTAAGTCTTTATGTAAAAGAGCGGGAGGTTCTGAGCTTTTACTACCTGATTGAATTTTATCCCATGTATTAACAAGATATTTTAAATCACTTTCTAACGAAAATTCATCTTGCTCTTTTGCAGCAGTTCTTATTATAAGTCCGCAATTTTCCGGAATAATACCTCTTGCCAGAGTCTTTAATCGTTTCCTTTCTCTATAATCCGAAATCTTTTTCGATATTCCGATTTTATTATCAAAAGGCAACAAAACACAAAATCTGCCAGGTATTGAAATGGCAGAAGAAATTCTAACTCCTTTATTTGCAACCGGTTCCTTACTTATTTGGACAATAATATCTTGCCCTTTGTGGAGTTTAGGAATAGTGATATTTCTTCTTTCAGCTCGTTCCTTAGATTGGTTTTCTTCGTCATCAGAATCTTCCAAACCAATTTCAGATTCTTCTTCATTAAGAACAGCTTGGAATTCCTTAAAAGAATCTCCAATATCTGAAAATGTAGAAAAGCATCGTGCTTAAGCCCAATATCAACAAAAGCAGCTCTAATTCCCGGTAAGACTCTTGCAACACGTCCTAAGTAGATGTTACCGACCATTCTTCTTTTTTCGGGATTATCCACGAAAAAATCAATAAGGGTACCTTCTTCGGTAATAGCAACACGGTTTTGTGTTGCCGACGAATTAATAATTATTTCTTTTTGCATAAAAATCTCTTATTTCATTACGAGGTTTGCAAAAGGAAAGGAGATTTTTTGAGTTGAACTCAGATTGAGACAATTAATATTTTATTTAAAAATTTTGTTTTTAACCCTTGATTTTTTTCAAAAGGCAATTAATTATCTTAAAATTTTTTCTTCCTCTTTTGCTAACCAAAAAAGAACTTTGTTGTTAAATTTCTTTGAAATCTCTTTTAAATTTTCTTCCGAATAATAATTTTGTTCTAAATTATTTATGTGTTCGGAAACTATTTTTTTTATTTCTTCAAACGAATTAACTGAATATAGTTTTTCAATTAATTCCCAAATTCCATTTGAGTATTTAAAATACCAAATTATATTTTTTTTTGCTCTATCAAGATTTTTTATTAAACCTTGTTCTCTCTCCAAAAGTTTAATATGATGAAGAGCTGTTTTGCCGATTTCACTTAATGTAGGAGTATATTTTTCTCCTTTTTGCAAAGATAAAATCTGATTAAATATAAACGGATTACCAAGAGCACCTCTTGCAAGTAATACTCCGTCACAATTTGTGTCGTTCATCATATTTACAGCATCTTCAGCAGAAAAGATTGACCCGTTCCCTATTACCGGGATACTAACATTTTCTTTGACTTTTTTAATCCACTCCCAATTCGCATCCACATCATATTTTTCTTTTCGAGTTCTGGCATGTATAGTAATTAGCGATGCTCCATTTTCTTCAATTATTTTTGCATTTTCAATAACATTTACTTTATCTTTTGCTCCCAGCCTAATCTTTATAGAAATTGGAATTCCTTCGGAATTATCAACCATCTTTTTAACTAATCTGCCAATATTATCAGGCTCAAAAAGTAAATAAGCACCCATTTTATTACTGAAAACTTTTTCTACCGGACATCCGCAATTCAAATCAATAACATTAGGTCTAAACTTTACTAATTCTCTCGTTGCTGCACCGAGAATATCCGGATCATTACCAAGAAGTTGAACACCAATCGGTTTTTCATCTCTACTAAAAGAAAGCATTATGAGTGTATTAAAATTATTTTTAATAATTCCCTCAGCGCTAACCATTTGAGTATAAGTAAGCCCGGCCCCATTTTCTTTAGCTATTCTTCTAAAAGCATAATCTGTAATTTCAGCCATTGGGGCTAAAAACAAATTATTATCTACTTTTAATTTTTCTAAAGACAAATTCACTTACTTTTATTAGTGATATCAAAAATCAATACATTTATACAAAAAATGCTGAAAGTTTTTCAGCATTTTTTTTAAAGCTTTCAAAAATTACTCGGATTTTTCACCTTGCTCATCTTTCTCTTCTTTTAGTAAAACCTTTCTTGATAAACTATATTTACCGTTTTCTACTTTTGTCAGTTTTACCTTAATAATATCACCCTCTTTTAACACATCGGTAACTTTATTAACTCTATCCAAATTAATTTGCGAAATATGTAAAAGACCTTGCTGATTTGGCATAAATTCCACAAAAGCACCAAAATCCATAATTTTTACAACTCTGGCTTCGTAAACTTTTCCAATTTCAGGCTCTGCAGTTAATCCTATAATTCTTTCCTTTGTTTTTTGAACATTTTCTTTTAATTGACCGGAAATAAATACTTTCCCGTCTTCTTCAATGCTTATATCAACACCAAACTCTTTTTGAATCCCTTGAATTACTTTTCCTCCGGGTCCAATAACCGCACCGATTTTTTCAGGATTGATCTGTGTAGTTAATTGTTTAGGAGCATAAGTAGAAAGTTCTTTCTTAGGTTCTGCCAATACACTATTCATAATTCCTAAAATTTCCATTCTACCGTCTTTAGCCTGACGTAAAGCATTTCCATAATTTCCAAAGAAAGGCCTTGAATTTTGATATCCATCTGAATTGCAGTAATACCATTTGATGACCCGGCAACTTTAAAATCCATATCACCAAGATGATCCTCATTGCCCGATATATCAGAAAGTATTGAGTATTTATCTCCTTCCGTTATAAGTCCCATAGCAATTCCGGCAATAGCACATTTGGTTGGAACACCGCCATCCATTAAAGCAATAGAACCGGCACAAACTGTTGCCATAGAATAAGAACCGTTTGATTCCATAATATCCGAATGAACTCTAATAGAATAAGGGAATACATCTTCATCAGGTATTACAAATTTTAGAGCACGTTCAGCTAAATTACCATGACCAATTTCTCTACGACTTGTAAATCCAAATCGACCAACCTCTCCAACACTGTACGGTGGAAAATTATAATGCAGAATAAAACGTTTTTTATATTCTTCATCCAAACCATCAATAATTTGTTCGTCCGATTTAGTACCAAGTGTTAAAGTTGTTAAACTTTGAGTTTCACCTCTGGTAAATAAGGCTGAACCATGAGTTCTGGCTAACAAACCATGCTCAACAGTTATCGGTCTAATTTGAGTAGTAGTTCTTCCGTCAAGTCGTTTGCCGTTATCAAGAATTTGTTTACGCATTAAATCTTTTTCAAGATCGTGTAAAATTTCCTTAATAACTCCTTCTTGTTCTTCATATTTTTCAGCCAAAGCTTCCAGAACTGAAGTATTTAACTCACTATTCTTTGTAGCTCTCTCTTCTTTACTCAAAGAAGTATTTACTAATTCAGCATATTTATCATAAGCCAATTCATATACATCTTTTTTCAATTGTTCATCAATTTCTTTTACTTCTACGGTGATTTTTTCTTTCCCGCATTCATTCTGCAAATCTTTCTGAACTTGTACTATTTTTTTGATTTCTTCGTGAGCCACTTTTAAGGCCTCAAGTAAATCTTCTTCACTTATTTCTTCAGCTTCACCTTCAACCATAACAATTGAACTTTCTGTACCGGCCATAGTTAATTCTAGGTCGGATGAACTTATTTGGGTTTTTGTAGGATTAACAATAAACTTACCATCGTTTCTACCAACTCTAACTTCTCCAATTGGTTCTAAAAACGGTATATCGGAAATTGTTAGCGCAGCCGAAGCACCAACAGCAGCCAATACATCCGGATCATTTTCTCCATCATAAGAATAAACTTGAGCAATAATTTGAGTTTCATTTTTAAATGCTTTGGGAAATAAAGGTCTTATAGGTCTGTCTATTAACCTTGCAGAAAGTATTTCTTTTTCTGTTGGTTTCCCTTCCCTTTTGAAAAATCCACCGGGATATTTTCCGGCAGCAAACGCTTTTTCTCTATATTCAACTGAGAGCGGAAAAAAGTCAATACCTTCTCTTGCTTCCTTTGACATTGTAACTGCAACGAATACCATCGTTTCACCACTTGTAACCATAACTGCTGCATTGGATTGCCTTGCGTACCTTCCGTATTCTATCTTAACTATTTTGCCATCTATTTCTACTTCTTTCGTATAAATCATTAATTTTCCTCTTATTTTCTAATATTTAATTCTTTGATTATAGTTCTATATCTTTCAATATCTTTTCTTTTCATATAGTCCAATAATCTTCTTCTTTTACCGACCATTTGCATTAAACCTCTTCTTGAGGCATGGTCTTTTTTATGACTACTGAAATGATCTCTTAAATCATTAATTCTTTCGGTAAGAATAGCAACTTGAACTTCAGCTTTTCCGCTGTCATTATCTCCGTTACCAAATTCCTTAATTAATTCTTGTTTTCTTTCTTTTGTTACAGACATTTTTACTCCTTATATTATATTATACGATTAAACCCCAGAATTAACCGGAGTTAATTATTAATTTCTTTTATTTTTTGCTTTGCGTTATCAACATCAAGTTGAATTTGTTTTTCCAACTCTTCTTTTGAGTTAAACTTTTTCTCATCCCTCAACCTGGCAATAAACTCTACGGTAATATTTTCCCCGTAAATATCTTTGTCAAAATCAAAAATAAAAACTTCGGTAATCGGTTTTGTTGCATGATTAAAAGTTGGTCTAAGTCCTATATTTCCTACTCCAAAATAATATTTGTTATTAAAATTAACTCTAACAAAATAAACTCCGTTTTGAGGAATAAGCTTGTTTTCATCTTCCGGTTCTATATTTGCGGTAGGAAACCCTAATGTTCTTCCTCTTTTAGCACCTTCTACAACCTTCCCAATCATTGAGTAATACCTTCCCAGCATTTGATTAGCTTTCTCCAGCTCACCGTTTAACAATGCATTCCTTATTTTTGTACTGCTAACCGTATTATTATTAATGTCTTTGGCATTAACAATGGTCATACTAATTCCGCTTTCTTGAGTATACTCAACCAATTTATTTTTATCACCTTTTCTATTTTTTCCAAATTTATGATCATACCCAATAATTAAATGTTCTGCTTTTACCTTTTTGAGTATTATTTCATCGATAAATTCTTTATATGTTTTTTTTGAAAACTCTTCTGTAAAATTAACAATGTATAAATAGTCAATTCCAAGTTTTTTAAATATTTCTTTTTTTTCTTCTAAAGGTGTTAACAGTTTAATTTTATAATCTTTTGTAATTACTGTTCTTGGATGCGGATAAAATGTAATAACAACACTGCAAAATCCAAGTTCTTCAGATTTTTTTTTAACGCTTCAATTATTTCCCTATGTCCAAGATGTAAACCATCAAAAGTACCAATTGTAACAACACTTTTCTCCGGGCTGGAAAACTTTTCATTAAAACTTATTATCTTCATATTATACAATCAACAATTTACGTCATCCAGAATTTCTAATTTTTGCAGATCACTACTTGTAATTGCTTCATCAACTGAATAATCTCCAATTTGTGATCTTCTCAGTTCACTTAAATATCCGCCACATCCAAGTGTATTACCTAAATCATTTGCTATTACTCTAATATATGTACCTTTTGAACATTTTATTTTAAAAGAAATTTCAGGCAAATTTATTTTTTTAATTTCAAAATTATATATACTAACTTTCCTAGGCTCTCTTTTTATTTCAATTCCTTTTCGGGCATATTTATAAAGAGATTGACCTTTATGTTTTATTGCAGAATACATAGGTGGAATTTGTTCGATTTCACCTAAAAAAGATTGACGTACTTTTTCAATATCCTCTTCAGAAATTCCTTCAACTTTTTTAATTTCACTTGGTTCCGTTTCAGCATCCATTGATGGAGTTGTTTTGCCAAGGGTTATTATTCCGGTATAAGATTTAGGCATCTCCTGAAAAAGGTAAATTTCTTTAGTTTTTTTACCCGTACAAACAATTAACAATCCGGTTGCTGCAGGATCAAGCGTACCGGCATGACCAACTTTTTTAATATTAATTTTTCTTCTAATGTCCCTAATAATATCAAAAGAAGTCTTTCCCTTTTCTTTATCAAACAGGAAAACACTCCCGGTCTGCAATTCCGAATAATTAACCTTACTCGTCCGTTTGTTTATTATCATCTTTTTTCAAGGAACTAAATATCTTATTCATTTTTTCCACATAATCAATTGTATCATCAATAAAAAAGTGCAACTCAGGTGTTACTCTTAAACTAACTCTTTTTGCAAGTTCCGATCTGATAAAACCTTTCATCGCTTCGATATGTTCCATTACATAATCGCGGTTTTCTTTTTTATAAACGGAAATGTATACCTTTGCAATTTTCAAATCGGGAGTAACCTTTACACTGGTAATTGTTACAAGCCCTAGCTCCGGATCAAGCACTTTTTGCAAAAAAATTAAACTTAACTTTTCTTGAACAAGACTTGAAACTTTTTCTTGTCTAAGTGACATTATGATTCCAGTTTCTTTTTCGTTTCAACCATTTCATATGCTTCAATTATGTCGTTAACTTTAATATCGTTAAAGTTAGCTATATTTAAACCGCATTCATAACCGGCATCAACTTCTTTTACATCATCTTTAAATCTTTTCAGCGTTGCCAATTGTCCTTCGTAAACAACCACACCATCTCTAAATAATCTAATTTTATTATTTCTGTTTATTTTTCCTTCTTGAACATAACATCCGGCGACGGTTCCAACTTTAGGCACTTTGAATGTTTCTCTAATCTCAATAGTAGCCACAAGTTTTTCTGAAATAATTGGGGATAACATTCCTTCGAGTGCAGATTTAACTTCATTAATTGCATCGTATATTACGTTGTAAAGCCTAATATCTACTTTTTCCGATTCAGCTAATTTTCTTGCGTTAGAATGTGGTCTTACATGGAAACCAACTATAATTGCTCCTGAAGCAGCTGCAAGTAAAACATCACCTTCGGAAATTGCACCTACGCCTTTATGAATTACCTGAACCCTTACTTCGTCGTTTGATAGTTTCATTAAGGAATCTGCTAGAGCCTCAACTGATCCGTCAACATCACCCTTAACAATAAGTGGAAGATCTTTTAATTCCCCTTTGCCAATTCTGCTTGCTATATCATCCAGTGTTACTAATCTTACTTGTCTTTGATCTTGTTCTCTTTGAAGTTGTTGGCGTTTTACAGCAACTTCCCTGGCTTCTCTTTCCGAACCTACGACCACAAAAGTATCACCGGCTTGTGGTGCCCCTTCGAACCCAAGTACTAAAACCGGAGTAGAAGGAGTTGCTTTGGCCATTTTCTTATTTCGTTCATCAAACATAGCTCTAACTCTACCATGATGATTACCGGCAACAAAAGGATCTCCAATTTTTAATGTGCCTTTTTGTACTAAGACTGTAGATGTAATTCCTCTCCCCTTATCTAATTGGGTTTCAACAACAGTTCCTCTTGCCAATCTATCATAATTAGCTTTAAGTTCAAGAATTTCAGCTTCCAATAATATTTTTTCTAAAAGCAAGTCAATATTTAAACCGGTTTTTGCAGAAATTTCAACACTTTGATATTTACCGCCCCAATCTTCTACTAAAATATTCCTATCTGCTAATTGTTGTTTAATTTTTTCAACATTAGAAGTTGGTTTATCAATTTTATTTATTGCAACAATAATTGGTACACCGGCTGCCAGAGAGTGATTGATTGCTTCAACTGTTTGCGGCATTACTGCATCATCAGCAGCAACAATAAGAATTACAATATCAGTAACTCTAGCTCCTCTTGCACGCATAGCAGTAAAAGCTTCATGACCTGGAGTATCAAGGAACGCTATTTCTTTTCCTTTCTCAACTTCAACTTTGTAAGCACCAATATGTTGTGTTATTCCGCCTGATTCTCCGGCAACTACATTTTCTTTTCGGATATAATCAAGTAATGATGTTTTACCATGATCAACATGTCCCATAATTGTAACAATAGGTGGTCGAGGTTTTAATGATTCTTCCGGATCAGGTGTGTCTTCCAAAATATCTGAAGTATATTCTTCCTGAAATTCAACTTCGAAACCAAAATCATCAGCTATTAAGGTTATTGTTTCTACATCCAATCTTTGATTAATGGAAACCATTAATCCAAGGCCTATACATTTCGAAATAACTTCACTAACAGAAACATCCATTAAATTTGCAAGTTCATTAACTGCTATAAATTCAGTGACAAGAATTTTAGTATTTTTTTCTACCTGTTTTTGCTCTTCAATAATCTCTTGAATTTCTTGTTTTTCTTTACGCTTTTTCTTTCTGACAGCAGCTCTTTTACTGCTACCTTGTCCAACACCTTGCAGTGTTCTTTTAATTGTGGCATCAACTTCTCTTTTATCAATAACAAACTTTTTAACTTTTTTATTTTTCTTTGCTCTAATAGCCTCTTCACTTAATTCAATAGCTCTGGACTTATTTTTAACTTTTAGTTTTTTCTTCTTTCTTTTATTTGCTTCTTCTTTCTTTTGTTCTTCTTCTTTATCAACTTTTTTATCTGTTGGTGTTTCCGCAGAAGATTTTCTTTGATCTTTTTTCTTCGGTCTTTTTTTATCCTCTTGAAGATCGATTTTACCAACAATTTTTAAACCTGTTTTATTCTTTTGTAAAGCCAATTCAGTTTCAGTTTTAAAAACTTTGTTTTCTTCTTCTTTCGGTTCAGTAGGTTCAACTTTTTCTTCTTCAACAGGTTCTTCTTCTTTTGTTTCTGCTGCTTCTACTATTTCTACTTTTTCTTCATCCACTTTTTCTTGGGACTCAACATCAGTAACTTCTTGCTCATCTTTAATTTCTTGAACTTCTTCAACTTTTTCTTCTTCAACAGGTTCTTCAACTTCCTCTTTTTCTACAACAGGCTGCACTTGTTCAACCTCTTTTTCTTCTTCTCTGCCCAAACTTTTTTGGAACTCGGATATTTTTCTATAATGTGTTTCAGATTTTTCAATATCCTTTTTAAAGTGCACTCTTATTTCATCAATCATTTCATCAGTTAAAATAGATGCATGAGATTTTACTTTGTAATTTTTAGATTTTAAAAATTCTACAATTAAATCGGTTGAAAGATTAAATTCAGCCGCAAATTTATAGATTCTCATTTTTTTTGGTTTTGTAGCATCAGCCATATTTTGTTTACCGTTATTTATTCTTCTTCTTCAAATTGACTTTGGATGATATCAATAATCTCTTTCGCTTTATCTTCATCAAAGTCTTCTATTTCCATTATTTTTTCTACACCGGCAGATAAAACTTCAACTGCAGTATCATATCTGTTATTAATAAGTATATCAACCACTTCACTGCCTAATTCTTCTCTAAGACTAACTAATTCAATATCATCTTCATATTCTTCAAATTGTTTTTCTTCTCTGATAATATCTATCTCGTAACCGGTTAGCTTAATTGCCAATCGGATATTTACACCGTTTCTACCAACAAGTAAAGATACTTGATCACTATCGGCAGTTACAGTACATGTTTTGTCTTCCTCATTAAGCTCAAGCGCTTTAATTTTTGCCGGAGCAATAGCTCTTTGGATATAAACAATCGGGTCATCAGAGTAATTTATAACATCAATATTTTCATTGCTTAATTCTCTTACAATTGCATGAATTCTAACACCTTTCATTCCCACACAAGCACCAACTGCATCTATTCTTGCATCGTTAGATTCTACCGAAACTTTTGCTCTTTCTCCGGGTTCTCTTGCTATATCTTTTATTTCAATAATTCCATCGTATATTTCCGGAATTTCAATTTCGAACAATCTTTTCAGGAACAGATTATCAGCTCTGGAAATAACTATTACCGGTCCGTTTGGAGTTTTTCTAATTTCTTTAATTACCGCACGTATTGTATCACCTTTTCTGTATCTTTCCCTAAGAATTTGTTCCGAGCGAGGCAAGACCAATTCGTTTTTATTATGATTAACTAAAATATCATTTTTTCTAACTTGGTAGATATCGCCTACTACAATCTCACCAAGCATTTCGGAATATTCTTTATAAATAATTTCTTTTTCGATTTCTCTTATTCTTTGATTAAGATTTTGACGCGCTAAATTGATATGTCTTCTTCCAAATGAGCTTAACTCTATTTTTTCAATATATTCCTCACCTACTTCGAGTTCGTCCTCGTTACCTTTTTCATTTACTTCATCAATACTAATTTGTGTTTCCGGATTCTCAACTTCTTCAACAATTTCTCTTTCTAAAAAGATTTCTATATCACCCCGGTCCATATTTACAACAACTTCATAATTTGCATCTTGTCCGTATTGTTTTTTTACTAAAACGCCAAAAACTTCTTCAATAATACCGCCAAGAACATCTTTATCCAGTCCTTTTTCACGCACCATGTGAGAAAACGATTCAACAATTGAACTATTCATTCTTTTAAGCCTCCATCGTCAAAAACTTATTTTTACTTTTGCTTTTTTTATTTTTTTGAAATTAATTACAAGTTCTTCTTTTTTGTAAAAGAAAGTTAAATTATCATCGTTAATTGACAATAATTTAGCTTCAATACTCTGAATTTTTTCACCGTCATCAAAAGAGATTTTAAATTCCCTAGAAATATGTTTGGTATACTGCTCAAGGTAAATTAAAGGCTCATCTATCCCCGGTGACGAAACAACCAAACTGTAATCCACATTCGCAAATTCAGTATTGTCTAATTTACTTTTTACTTCCCTACTAAAATCAGCACATTCATCAGCTTTTATTGCATTTATGCCGTCAATATAAATTTCGAAAGTAGGTTTATTTTTACTGCCTCTTACAATCGTATTAATCAAGAAATAATCTTTTGACTCAGCGATTTCTTTAGCAATATTTCTAATAATGGTTTTCATCAAAGTTTTACAAACAAAAATCGCCCTTACGGGCGAAAATTCAGAATAGTAAAGTTAGTATAATATTATCAAATATTCAATAAATATTAACTTTGCAAGTTAATAAATTATTATCGTAAATCGATGCTGCTAAATATACTTTTTTTATAAAATATTGTTAGGCTAACTCCTCTAACCACCATAAACAATGTTAATGCAAACCAAATTGAGTGATTACCCCAAACATCTTTTGTAATAAAATAAACAGGTAAGAAGAAAATAAAAGTACTAATAATCATAGATATCAGCATTTGTCTTGTTGCAGTTGCCCCTATATAAATTCCATCCCAAATAAAACTTACTGAATTAATTATAGGTGAAATAATAATCCAGATTATAAATCCCATTGCTATATCAAGAATATCTGTTTGGTCGGTATAAAGTGAAAGTATTTCTCTTCCAAAAACCAGATAAATTAAAGCTGTTGCTATTCCCAACCCAATTCCCCAAAGAAAAGATAATTTAATTACTTCTTTAAGATTTGTTTTATCCTTTGCCCCAATGAATCTACCCACTAAACTTTCTGCAGCAAAGGCAAAACCATCAACCCCATATGCGAGTATTAACCAGAGCTGCATTAAAATACAGTTTGCTGCTAAAATTTTATCATTGAATTCAGCAGATTTAGCAGTAAAAAATGAAATTGTAAAAATTAACAGAAGAGTTCTAAAGAAAATATCGGTATTAACGCGAAAGAATTTTCTAATTTTTACTTTACTCAAGATTCTTGTAAGATCGAATTTACTTGTATGATTTTTATAATATTTAAAAAAAAGAAAAATTGAAAGTGCCGCTCCCGAATACTGTGAAATAACTGTCCCAAGAGCAACCCCTTCAACATTCATATTAAGTTGATAAACAAAGATAAGATTAAGAATTATATTCAATGCATTAACAAACAAAGATATATAGAGAGGATACCTGGAATTTTGAACTCCTAAAAACCACCCATGGAAAGCATATAAAGCTAATGTTGCCGGAGCTGCAAATATTCTTATATTAAAGTAATTAATTGCATATAATTCAACATCAGCACTACCATTGATTAAGTAAAAACTTAAATATGATATTGGGTTTTGTAAAATTATTAACAATAAACCCAAAACAACAGAGATAATAAGCGACCTAAACAAAACATGTGAAATTTCTGAATTATCTTCCTCCCCAAAGGCTTGGGCAGTAAGTCCGGTTGTACCCATTCGCAAAAAACCAAAACCCCAATAAATAAAATTAAAAATCATTGAGCCTAATGCAATTGCACCCAAGTAGACAGGGGAATCCAAATGTCCCATAACAGCAGTATCAACAGAACTAAGTAACGGTACGGACAAATTACTTAGTATATTGGGTATTGCAAGATGAAGTATTTTTTTGTTCAATTACTCTCCGTTAGATATTAAAAACCTCCAAGGTTTTGAGTTCTCTGCCGTAGCAGAAAACCTTGGAGGTATGGAACTTTTCTTTTCTACAAGTAATTAAATTTTAGGTTTTGAAAACTACTAATATTTGAAACCTCTGTAAAATAGAGATAGTTTAAAAATCGTCACTTCGAATCCCAATGTTTTTTATCAGGATGAGAAATCTCGTTTTTAGTTTAAATTATAAGATTCTTACATCACTCCGCTCCTCAGAACGATGACGGAGTAATTATTTTTTCAGAAGTTTTATTTATTGTTATTTAATTTTATTAAGATTAATTCCTTTAATCATTAGAATAAATTTTTTGTGCTTTTTCTGCAGCAGTAACAATCCCTTTAATCATTGATGAACTAAAACCATTATGCTCCATTTGATTTAATCCGGAAATTGTAATTCCTCGAGGAGTTGTTACTTTATCAATTTCACGTTCCGGATGTTTACCTTCTTTTAACAACATTGCTGCCGCCCCTTTTGCAGTTTGGGCAGCCATAATCAAGGATTCACTTGCATGAAAACCAATTTCAATACCACCTTGAGAGGCTGCACGAACAGCTCTCAGAAAAAAAGCTGTTCCACATGCACACAATGCTGTTGCAGCACCCATTAAATCTTCATTTATTTGAATAGTCTTCCCAACAGAATTGAATATATCCTTGGCTAACTCTACGGCTTCAGAATCAGTTGCGTCGGCAGCAATACAAGTCATTGATTCTTGAATAGCGATTGCTGTATTCGGCATTATTCTTACAACCGGCACATTAATCCCCAAATAAGTTTTAATTTGCTTGACCGATGCTCCGGAAACCACTGACAAAATAATATGCTTATCTACTTTAAGATCTGACTTTATATCATCTAAAACAACATTTAATTGTTGTGGCGTAACAGCAAGAATTACAATATTCGAATTCTCAATAGCTTTTTTATTATCCGAATTTGTTAGAAACCCCTTTTCACTAAACTCAGCAAGAGTATTTATTTTTCTTCTTGTAATAATAATATCATTGCTCTCATATTTTTTGGATTTAACCAAACCATTAGCAATTGCAGAACCAATATTTCCGCAACCAATAATTGAAATTTTTTGTTCCATAATTTATCTCTATAATTTATACTTTTAGTGTTTCACCTTCTGATTTTGCAATAGTAACCGCTGCAGTACTATCGCTCCAAACATTAACTGTTGTTCTGCACATATCTAAAATTCTATCAACAGGAAGAATTAAAGCAATACCCTCTAAGGGTAAACCAACTGCCGATAATATTATTGTCATCATTACCAAACCGGCCATAGGAACTGCAGCAGCACCAATTGAAGCCAGTAAGGCAGTAACAACAATAATTAACTGTTGCAAAATATCTAAATGTATTCCATAAGCCTGTGCAATAAACATTACGGCAATACCCTCGTAAAGTGCGGTGCCATCCATATTTATAGTGGCTCCAAGCGGCAATGTAAAACTTGTTATCTTATTGGAAACACCACTGTTTTCTTCTACAGCTTCAATTGTATATGGCAATGTTGCATTTGACGAAGATGTTGAAAAAGCTGTTAATAACGGTCCGCTTAATGCTTTAAAATGTTTTAAAGGGCTAACCTTTGCAACAAATCTTAAGATAATTGGCAAAACAATTACTCCGTGAAAAGCCAAAGCCAGAACAACAGTAACCATATAAAGGCCTAAACTTTGAAATGTTCCCAAAGGATTATCTTGAGTTGCCATTAACTTAGCCGATAAGGCAAAAACCCCAATTGGAGTAAATTTAATAATGAACAATGTTATTTTCATCATAACATCAAAACCGGAATTAAAAATATTTGTAAGCAAATCCTTATGCTTTGATTCTATTCGTGTAATAAAATAACCAAACAACATTGTATAAAATATTATGGAAAGCATTTTGCCGTTAACCATAGCTTCAAAAATATTTGAGGGTATTATTCCCATTAAAGTATCTTGAAAAGATTGACTCTTTGCTGCAAATCCATCAACAGACTGCACCAAATTTATATCTGCTCCAACACCTGGTTTAATTAAATTAACAAATAAAAGTCCTGCAAGAATTGCAAATGTACTTGTAATAACATAGTACGAAAATGTTTTTGTAAATAATCTCCCGAAATTACCACCGGAACCAATATTAGCAACACCTGAAACAATTGATGTAATAATTAACGGAACAATGATCATTTTTAGTGCCTGAATGAATAAATCTCCCATCCAAGAAATATAGTTTACAGTTGAACCGAACATTAATCCGTAAACTACCCCTAAAACTAACCCGATAAGAATTTGCCAATGCAAAGCTATTTTTTTCATATTTTCTCTCTATATTATTTGAGAAATTAGTTCATCACAAATTAAATAACCTTTCTTTGTACATTTCAAAATGTTATTTTTTTGCGAAATATAACTTTCATCTATAAAGCTATTTATAATTTCTTTTTTTTCAAAGTACCAATTTTTATTATACTTGTTAACCAAGTTCAAATCTATTCCTTTACTTCTAAGACCAAGCATAATAATTTCATTTAATATTTGGTAACTATTTAGAGTCTCATATCCTCTAACTGCGGTATTATTTTGATGTATTTCACCTGCATATTTTTTTAAACTTGAAAAATTCCACCACCTTTTTCCTTCTACAAAAGAATGAGCCGCCGTTCCAAAACCGAGATAATCTTTGTGTTCCCAATAGTATAGATTATGCTTACACTCATAACCCTCTTTTGCAAAATTTGATACTTCATATTGAAGAAAGTTATTATCAGTTAAAAATTCCATAGTAAATTTGTAAAGATCCGCATCGTGATTTTCACTTGTCATTTTAACTTTGCCATCCAAAACCAATTTATTTAGAATGGTACCTCTTTCTAAAATAAGACTGTAAGCAGAGATATGCTTAACAGGTAACTGAATCGCTTGTTTTAAATTGTCTTCCCAGATTTGTTTTGATTGTTTCGGCAAACTAAAAATTAAATCGATGCTGATATTATTAAACCCTGCTTTTTCTGCATTATTTATTGTATCAATTGCTGTTTGTCTGTCATGAATCCTTGTTAGAAATCTTAATTCTTTTTCATCAAACGATTGAACCCCGATACTTATTCTGTTTATTCCGGCTTCCTTGAAATTTTTAAATTTTTCTTTTGTTACCGTTCCGGGATTTGTTTCGAGAGTAGTTTCCACATCATCCGCAACTGTAAAATTTTTCTTAATCGTGTTAATTATATCTTAAATATAGTTGGGATGCATAAAAGAGGGAGTGCCACCACCAAAAAATATGGTGTTTATAATTCTACCTTCACTATAATTTTGAGCATAATGAGCAATTTCAATCTTTAGAGTTTTTAAATATTGACCGATGTTATCATAACTGATAAGTGAATAAAAATCACAGTAAATACATTTGTGATCACAGAAAGGGATGTGGATGTATATTGCAGTTTTTTTGAGATTCATTGAACAGTAATTTTTACTGCTCAATTTAAACATCTTTGAAGGAAATAAAAAAAGGCTGATTCAAAAGTTATTTTACAGAAAAATCTGCTAATATATAATATATAAATCTTACTTAATCAGTAATTTCTTTTGAACCAGCCAATTTGATTTTAATTAATTTTTACACTTATAATTCTACATCAGCTTCTATAACTAATTCTACTCTTCCCGTAAGTTGAAAAGGTGTTGAGTCTGCAGTAATATTTGATATTGTTATACTTGCACTAAAACATTGATCATTTCCATTCTCTGTCACTGAAGATAAATAGTTATCAACAGCCTGTATCTCTGCTTAAGTTAATTCAAGAGTAAATGGAGTATCGATATTATCAGCTGCTTGCATGTTTGCCAATGTAACTGAAAACAGTTGATTTCCGAATTGATCTGATAAAGTAACAGTAATATCCGCCTGCAGACCCGGAGTAGCGCTTTCTGTCCAATAAGCAACTGAAACAAATGTAGCTTCTTTTAATCCATCTTGATTATCTCTCCATTTCTGATAATCGGACAAACAAAATTGGGAGGAACCGCTTAATGTTGTATTGGAACCGCTTGTTGAAAAGTTAACAACAATAGGTACATTTACAGGTAAATTATTCAATTCGTCACAACCGTTGAAAAGAAAAAGTGTTGCAAATAATGTTGCTGAAACAAAATATTTAATAATTCTATTCATTTTATTCTCCTTTAAAATTCAAAATTTATACCTCCGACAACAGCCATTTGAGAACCAATATTTACATCAGCATTAAAAACAAAAAATGCTAATCTTAAAGCTGCACCTAAGGTAAGTCTAATATTATTCTCTCCATCAAGTTTAACGCTTAATTCATTATTATCTAAAAGTTCTGCACCGGTACCTGTAAAGACATAGTCTATATCCATTTTGGTTTGTTCATATTGTAAACCTCCGTAAAGAGTAACCAATCCGAAAGAACGGCCTGCATGAGCATTAAAAGCAAGATTTGTTGTAGAAATTGATAAATCGGGACTACCAATGGAAAGTTTATTATACATAACTTGAACAGCAATATCTATAGGAATTAAGGGTATGTACTGACTAATGCTGTGTTTCAAAGCTACTCCGAGAAGATCAGCTTCTATATCTTCAACTTGAGTTTTTGGCAAAAACCTAACCATTACTTCAGTACCCATTGTACTAACAGCAACTTGCGGTATTGCCGCAGGAACGGATGTTTGATTTACCCAGGGCGGATATACAACAAATCCCATTGTTCCCGGAACTGCTGCTCCTTTATCACCAAAAAAAGTTGCCGATTCAACTCCCTCTTCAACTTGGAATGTTCTTTGAGATTCAGGAATAAAAATCATCATTCCTAGTATGCTAAATTTAAATCCGAAGATAGTTGAAACATCTGCAGAATAGTAACCGCCTGAATTTAGAAATGTACCTGTCCAAGTAGCTAACGGTGTAGCATAGCCCTGCATATCCTCATCAACAATTTCGTTTAAGCGATCTTGAAATTGCGCAAAGATTTGAACTGATAACAATAGAAAAATTACAGGTAAAAGTAACTTTTTCATTTATTACTCCCTTTTGATTTGTTGGTGCTTATAGTTGGTCAATTTTATACAATAGAAAAATCAATTTAATGAACTCAGAATAAAACGCAACTAATAAATTATAACTATATTGGAATATTTTATAAAGCTTTGCATAACCTTTCGCAGATTGCCATTCCCTGATCTTATCCACCGTTTTAATGGGTGGAGAATCTATTTCAACAAAAGAAGAATCCGGTTTAAAGTATGCCGGAATAACAGCCATTTTTTAGGTTATTCAAAATTTCCTATTTCAATTCCATATTATCGAATAAAAAAAAGAATAAATGAGTTCTATGTTTAATTATTCATTAATTGTTTAGCACTGGTTAGTGCTGCATCTGTAACTTCTTCTCCCGAAAGCAGTTTGGCAATCTCTTCTATTCGATTTTCATCTTCTAATTTTATAATGGAACTAACAACACGTTTATTACTTTTTAGTTTTTGTACCGAATAGTGATGATCTGCAAACGCAGCAATTTGAGGTAAATGCGTTATGGAAATTATTTGATGACTTTTTGATAAATCTTTTAGAACTTTTCCTACTTTCTGGGCAATTCTGCCGCTAACCCCTGTATCTATTTCATCAAAAATAAGTAAAGGCAATTTTTCCGTTTTAGCCATAACACTTTTTATGGAAAGCATAATTCTCGAGATTTCGCCGCCCGAAGCTGTTTTTGCAAGCGGTTTAAGGTCTTCTCCCAAATTAGTGGAAATATAAAATTCTACAACATCAATACCTTTGTTATTGATGCCGATCTTTTCATTGTTAATTAAAATATAATTTTCAGATAAAACATTTTTATCCAAATCAAATTTAACTTCAAAATTAGAATCATTTATACCGAGAAACGAGAGCATTTTAACAATTTCTTTTTCAACAACTTTCGCTTGTTTTTTTCTCTTGTTGCTTAGCTCAAGCGCATATTTTTTTATTTCTTCCCTGATTAAATCAGCTTGCTTTTTTAACTCTTCAATTTTTTCAGTAAAATTTTCAGAAATAGAAAGTTCCGTTTCAATTTTTTATTTGAACTCCAGAACTCTGTCTAAACTTCCCCCGTATTTCTTTTTAAGCAGATAGATTGCACCCACTCTTTCTCTTACTTCATCAATTCTTTTTGGATCAATTTCTAATTTATCTTTGTAGTCTCTAAAAAAATCTCCAACATCTTTGGTAAACTCAAAAGCCGAATTTATCTCTTCCAATCTGCTTTTTACCGATTCATCAATTCTGCTGATTTCATCTATTTTATTTTTGAGTTCGGAAAGTAAATCATAAACCGAATGTTCATCTTCGTAAATTGAATTATAAATTTGGTTAGCAGTATCAAAAAGCTTTTCTGAATTTTCCAGAATATTTAACTCTTTTTCCAAGATATCATCTTCATTTTTTTGAGGTGATACGGCATTGATTTCTTTAAGCTGGAACTGGTTAAGCTCGGTTTTTTCCTTTATACTTTTTTCATTTTCCTGTAATGATTTGATTTCCGCAATAACATCCAAAAGTTCATCGCGTTTTTTCTGATATTTTTCCAGGTCTTTTTCAATTGAGCAAAATTCATCTAAAAAATCTATGTGGGTTTCTTCATGCAATAGTGATTGATGATCGTGCTGACCGTGTAAATCAATTAATAAATTGCCAATCTGTTTAACCAAAGAAAGCTGAACGGGAGTATCATTTATAAAACATCTGTTTGTGCCTTTTAGAGAAATTTCTCTTCTGATTATAACTTCTTCATCATATTCAACATCAATGTTTTCGAGAAACTTAAGCACTTTTTTGTTTGTGCCTATATCAAATATTCCTTCGATTATAGATTTTTTAGAACCCTTTCTAACTGTTTCCGA
>JAJRZB010000105.1 GCA_024275455.1 Bacteroidota bacterium
ATTTAAACAATTCGACTTCTTTTTTTGCAGAATTTCAACTTAGTGGCGGTAAATCTTGGGGAGAAAGTGAATATTCAAATACTGATTATTACAAATACAATAATAGTACAGAGATTTATAAATCTACTTCAAATCTAAGCGGTTGGTTTTATAATTTCACATATGCTAGAATAGGTTTAAGGTTTGCTATTTAACAGCTACATAACCAGCCACTCAAGCAGACCGCTTCACTTGATTTGGCAATCGGTTGTAAATAGTAAATCTAGTATTTAGTTTAAAATTGCATTAAAAAAAGGGAGTATAAAAACTAAATTAACTACAAGCAACAGTTGTTGTCGGACAATTTAACTACTGTTTAAAATAAATTGACGTGGTTGGATTGGTGTAACCTTGTTGCTTATGGTAATCAAGTTTTTTACAACACCGTTATCTATCTATAAAAAGTATTGTTAAAAATAGAAAATATGTATAAAATCATTCAGGTTTATATAAAAAAAGCTCTACTATATCTAATAGTAGAGCTTAATAATAACTAAACCATATTCATTTAACTTTGCACCCATTCTTTTTGTTTAGTCTCATCAACCCTGGAATAATATTTATTATGATTATACTTGTTATAGGATCTATAACCACTATTATAATCAAAGTTATTTAAGACTGTTCCAATAAATGATTTTTGTCCATGGGAAGTTAGTTGGGTTGTAGCTTCTACTAACCAGTCAACTTCCGTTTTCTCAGCAAATACAACAAGAATACTCATATCAACAATATGTGATAAAATTTCAGCATCAGTAATAGTCATTACCGGTGGTGAGTCAAGAATAACAACATCATATTCTTCTTTTAACTTATTAATAAAGTCTCTCATCTGATCCGATCCTAATATTTCAGATGGATTTGTTGGAATAGTTCCAGCAGCTATATAATATAAATTCTCAAAATCAGTTTTTCTAACTATATCTTCAAACGTTGCTTGTTTAAATAAATAATTAGTAAATCCTGGAGATTTTAATCCACCAAAGACCTCATTAACTCTTGGGATTCTTAACTCACAATCAAGAATAATGGTTTTCTTATTAGCCTGTGCAAAACTAGCTGCTAAATTTGTAGCAACTGTTGTTTTTCCTTCTTGAGGAGCAGAAGAAGTAATAAGAATACTTTTAGCTCCATCGGTTATTTTAGAAAACTGGATTCTAGTTCTTAGTGATCTATAAGATTCACCTGCAGCTGCCTCAAGATTACCGCCAACCAGAATTTCTGAATTTTTCTTTGTTTTATCAATTTTATGTTCAAATTTTGGTATCCATGCCAAAACACTAGTAGATTCTTTTTCAATATCTTCAGGTGTTCTAACAGTTTTATCAAAATAATCTCTTAGAAAAACAAAACTAAATGCAACACCAAACCCTAGAAATAATCCCATAATTGCTAACAATGGTCTATTTGGTTTTGCAGGTGCTCCCGGAGGCCTTGCATCGCTCATTATTAATACATTACCTGGTGTTGATTGCTCATTAATTAAGGCTTCCTGGTATTTAGCTTCTAAAACCGTATATAATTTTTCCAGCGATTGTCTTCTTCGTTCAAGCCTTGCAAGTTCTAAAGTTTTAGTAGGCAATTCATTAAACTTACGGTCATAAGTCGCTACAACTCCATTCAATTGATTGTATTGAGCTTTTAGTGTTTTATACTTTAATTCAGCTTGGAATACAGCTTCCGTTAATTTTTTTAATTCATCAGGACTGGAAGCAAGAATTTTAGCTTTGTAATCATCAACTAACTGACTTAATTTTTTATTTAAGTTTGCAAGTTTAGCATCAAATTTTGATATTAAAGATGATTCATCAAGTCCCGATCTATTCGTAGAAAGTGCTTTTGTTTTTTGTATTTCAGTCTGTGCTATCTCTTTTCTTAATAGTTCAATCTCTGGTCTAGCTGATTGACTTATCATGTAGTCAGAGACAGTACTATTTTGTCTTTGAAGCTGCTCTCGTAATCTGTTTAGGCTTTCTTTTGCCATACCCATTTCAATTTGAACTCTATTTCTATCCGCTTCAAATTGAGAGGTAATTTGAATTAAATTTAATGCCTGGTCACCTAATTTTACACCACCACCTTGTAATTGAAATACCTTTAAATTGTCTTCAGCAACAACTAACTCATTTAATTTTTCATCTCTTTGACTTGCAAGAAAATCTTTAGCTTTTGTTAATTGCTTTCTGCTATCCAACAAATTAAATTCTTTGTAAACTTGCGCATAACTATTTGCTATTAAAGCAGCTTCAGCAGGAGAATTAGATTCTACTGCAATTTCTATAAAGTCTAATCCATCTTTTTGTTCAATTTTCACTTTATCAACTAAGACTCCGGCAAGTGATTTGTAGGATCTTACAGATGGCTTAGTATCTTCAAACAAATTTGAATTTTTATTTAGAATTAAATCAAAACCATCAGTCTGTCCAATCTGTTTAAAAGAATCGATAACAACTTCGGCTACTTTTTCTCTAATTGTCCTATTTTTCATAACCTCAATTTCATTCGCAATATACCTATCGGTGCTCGATGAACCAAGAGCAGCTTCAAAAGGTGAATCGATAATACTTTTATTCTGAGGTTGAGAAATTTTTAATATTGTTTTACTAATGTAAACATCACTCGTTGTAACAGCATATAGTAAAGTCAGTGAAAAAATAATTAGACTAATTGTTAAAATTAATCCTAAATTTGACTTTATCAGATTAAGATAATTTACTGAAGCCGTATTATCTGTTGTTCGAGCTGATGATTTTCCAGTTTTTTCCACTAGATACTCCTTTTTTACTTAAGCCTTAATATTAGCAGTGCTAAAGAGATTACTGCTGTAAAAATTGAAAGACCTACTCTAAACCAATCTTTAAAATATAATCTGGGCTCTCCGGGAACAACCAACAAATCACTTCCTTGTAATTTAGGAATTCTTCTATTTTGTTCTTCCAACTTATCTGCCCAAAGCAGGTCATTAAAATTAAATGAAAATAAATGTTGTGTTGAATCTTCCATAACTCTATATAATCTAAGATCGTCTAAATTCGAATCATCTGTTGGTCCACCGGCATAAGATAACAAATCACTAACAGATGTATAAATTGGCACCAAATATCTGCCCGGATATTTAACAAAGCCCCAAACTGAGACATGCATATTTATAGTTTCCGGATCTGAATAATCATATAATCCGCCCTGTTTTTGCTGCATAGGGCCGGTATATGTTGCTCCAAGCTTAATATTATTATCTTGAGCGTACAAACTATGTGCCAATAACACTAAAACAATTATTGTTAAAATTCTTTTCATAATATTTTACTTCCTCTTTTTGGGTCCGATAAAGATATTAACAATAATACACATGTTAATATCGAAAAAATTAAGAAAAATGTTTAGTATTTAAAAAAGTTAATTTATTTTCCTCCTCTAGAAAATAGCATAACCGGAATAGTTTTCATTATTAATTGCATATCTAACCAAGGTGACATATTATTAACATAATATAAATCTAAAACAACCGAATCAGTAAATGATACAGAACTTCTTCCCCAAACTTGCCAAACACCAGTGCAACCGGGCAAAACATTTACTCTTCTTTTCTGCCAAGTATCAAAATTATCATATTCATAAGGCAAGCTTGGTCTTGGTCCAACAAGACTCATTTCCCCTTTAATAACATTTATAAGCTGAGGTAATTCATCTATGGAAAGTTTTCTAATTATTTTTCCAATCCATGTTATTCTACTATCATTAACTATTTTTGTATCACTTCCATTAGCATTATTATTTTTAATGAATTCTATCATTTGTTTTTTTCTCTCTTCTTCACCATCTTCCTCTATCCTCATTGATCTGAACTTATAAAACTGAAATGGTTTTCCATTTTTTCCAATACGAACCTGCTTAAAAAATACCGGTCCTTTAGATGAAAGTTTAACCAAAATAGAAACAATTAAAAAAATTGGGGATAAGAGTATTAAACCAATTGCAGAAAATACAACATCAGCTAATCGTTTAATTTTAAGTGTAAGATTATTACTATAGTGTGGAGATACACCTAAAACCGGAATACCTGCATATTTTTCCGTAGAAACTTTTTTGGTTACAATATCAAACAATTCTGATGTTAATTTAACTGTAACTTTTAATGAGTTACAAACATCTAATATTTCCAACAGTCTTTCATAATTAATCCCATCAATGGCAATTATAATTTCATCAATACTAAACTGACTATTAATTTTTTTCATATCTTCTAATTTACCTAAGACCTGAATTCCGTTTAATTTTGTCTCAGAAACTTCATGGTTAACAATAAATCCGAGAATATTAATACCTTCAGGATTTTCAAATAATAATTTTGTTGCTAATAATTTTCCCGTAGTTCCGTCACCTACAATAACCACATTACTATTAAATTGTCGTTTATACTTTAGTAAAATTCGCCTTCCGAGTTCTACTCTTAATAAGTACAAAACCGGAATAACAAGAACAATAAACATGAATATTATTAGACGAGAATCAAGAATTTGAGAAGATTTAAGAAGGTGCGAAATTACAACGACATTTAAGGTACCATAATATAATGATTTTATAATGGCTGTTAAATGGGCAGCCCGATTAAAAATTACATTTATTTTGTATAAGCCATTAATTTGGAAAATAAAGACAAAAAAACCGGCAGCAATTAAAAATAATGCAATAATAGAATATGCTTCTTTCAGAAAATCAAAAAATGCCAAACTCTTATCATAACGCACCCAATAAGCTGAAATTAAAAATGCTACTGAGAGAACGATAAGATCGAAGGAAGCGAAACTAAATTTATATTTTGGTACTTTAGTCATTATTAATACAATACAACAAAATTGATTAAATTTTAAAATTTACATTTATTTAAGATATAAAATTATAGTTAATTATCCATTTTTAATAATACTTTATAAAAAGAGCTTTATAAAAAAGTTGATTTATTTTATTATTCATATGATATTAATCACATTATAACTACAACTGAATATAAAAATTATTACAACAACTTTCATGAAACGCTGAACAATTAAAACTATTTATACAACTACGTTTTTTACAAGTTCTCATAAAAACAATTAGTTTTTTAATACTGTTTCAAAATAAAACAACAAATTCATTTTTTTCAAAAAAAAGCCAGACATGTAGCCTGGCTTTTAGAAAATAAAAAACAACTTTATTTTAGTAAAATCATTTTCTTAGAAAATTTAAAATTATTACCGTTATTACCATTAGCAATTATAGAATAAATATAAATTCCACTGGTATAGTTAATAGCATTAAATTGAACACTATGGTATCCGGCAGCAATATTTCCATTAACAATTTCATCTACTTTCTGACCTAATAAATTATAGACAGAAATATTTACCTTTGCATTTTGAGGCAAATTAAATTTAATTGTCGTAGTCGGATTAAATGGATTAGGATAATTTTGAGATAAACTAAACTCTTTAGGAATTTCATTCTCATCATTAATCCCTACTAAAACATCCACTACTTTCTCTCCGGAATAATCTGAAGTAGTATCTGCATTGAAAGCAAAAACTCTATAAACATATGACGTAGAATCTGAAACAGATCTATCTGTATATGAAGTTACGTTGGCTTCAACTGAATCTATAACACCAAACGGTGCTCCAGCCGTTGTAAATCTTCTTTCAATAACAAATCCTTGCTCTTTGTCTGAATTATCATCCCAAGTTAATTGTGGATAACCATCATC
>JAJRZB010000106.1 GCA_024275455.1 Bacteroidota bacterium
ATCGATAATTAGATAATCATATTTGGGGAATATGAATATTATAGCTCTTAATAAATTACTAAAGTTTAGATTATATGTTAAAAAAGCCCTCTCTAATTTTATAGAGCCTTCTAAAATCTATGCTTTTGGCAGTACCGAAAGTATTAAAAAATTATTGAGTTTTAAAGATGTGAACTTTATAATAACTGATGAGGAAACGGCATTCTATTTCAAAGATTTTTTGCTTAATCTTTATAACAGAAATGATGAAGGTATTCATCTGGTTATATTTTATTTCTCAAGAGATTTTGAGAAAAATAAGTCGACTTTTAAACATTCTTCATTTATTTATCTTAATCCGGATTTTGACTACAATAGAAAGGAAAACATATTAAGTTTTTCCAAAACTTTAGAACAACACCTGAGCAAAATTAAAAAAGAAAGAAAAAAAACAAATCCTTTAAAAGTAAAAAGAACAAATCAGCAAATTTCCAAATATATGAAGGCAGTTTTGATAGGTGTTTCTACAGGTGGACCAAAAGCTTTAAGGAAATTATTACCTGAACTGACTTCAGTAACAAAATTACCAATAATTATTGTTCAGCATATATTAAAAAATTATACCGATGCTTTTGTAAATAGTTTAAATTCAATAAGTAATTCAAAAGTACTAAAGATAGAAAACGGACTTACTATAGCTAATAATTATGTTTATGTTGCTCCGGGAGGAATTCATTCAACAGTAGTAAAAAATAACGGTAAAACTATTTTTCAATTGGATGATTCACCACCCGAAGAAAGTGTAAAACCTTCAGTAAATTATTTGTTTCGTTCTGCTGCCGATGTTTACAGGAAAGATACTATTGCTGTAATATTAACCGGGATGGGACATGATGGAACGGATGGTGCAAGAAAATTATCACAAAATGGCGCTTATATAATTGCACAAGATGAAGCAAGCAGTGATGTTTGGAGTATGCCGCATAATGCTATTCAAAAAGGCTGCATAAATATGGTTTTGCCGTTATCAAAAATTAGTTCCCATATTTCATCATTATTAAATAATCATTAAATTCCAATACTCTTCTTAATTTTCATATTTGCTTCATAATCTTTAATCCATTCAATTCCTACTTCTTTTAATAATTCATCAATTTCAAATGCATTTTTGATCATATTTTTTTCGTGAAAATCATTTAATTTGCCCTCTCTTGAAAGTCGAGCCCATTCAGTTAATTCGGTTCTAACATTGATTAATGATTTTGTTAGTTTGTATGTTAATTCTAAATTATTCACATTTGCCTCAAAATTTAAGGTGTTTTCAAAATGTATTATCGATATGTTTGAATCAAAATTAATCTTAGTGTGATTTCTAATAAGATTTAGGTTTAATCATTATTGTATAAGTATCTTTTTGAGACATAAATAGTTTGTAATTGCATAGAAAACATTGCGGGATTTGTTATTTTACGTTAATAAAATTTTAATATTGTTCTATTCGGAGATTGATTAATGTCGGAAAAAAATAGTACAAGTAGTATTCAATTAGATGAAAATCTTAACTTAAAAAATGATTTTAAAGTCCCAACTTTTGCTGAATGGAAAGCTAAAGTAGAAAAAGATTTAAAAGGTGCTTCTTATGAAAAGAGACTAATTACAAGAACTTACGAAGAAATTGATTTACAACCGATTTATACAAAACAAGATTTGGAAAACCTTAATGCTGATGATTCATATCCCGGGTATTATAATTTTTTAAGAGGGGGTTCTGTAGAAGGATATTTTAAAAAATCATGGAATGTAAATCAGAAAATTAAATATCCTGATGCAAGTGAATTTAATAAATCTATTTTGCATGCTTTAGATAACGATCAAAACTGTGTTAATCTTTCTTTGGATACTGCAACTAAATTAGGAATTGATGCTGATTATGCTGAGACCGAAACGGTCGGGGATAAAGGGTTATCAATCTCCGGAATAAAAAGTTTGGAAAGAGCTTTAAATAATATTGATTTTACATCAATACCAATAAATGTTAATACAGACCTTCATCTTTTACCGTTTATGTCATTAATTCTAGCTCACTTTAAATTAAATAATATTTCCCCCAAGAAATTATCCGGTGCAATAACTATTGATCCGCTCGCTCATTTGGCGGTTTACGGAGAAATACCGGTTTCGTTAGGTTTTATTTTTGACCAAATTAAAATTGCAATTAATTGGTTTAAAGATAATGAAGCGGGGTTAAAAATTATCGAAGTCAGTACGCTGCCATATTCTAATTCCGGGGCTAGTGCTGTACAAGAGCTTGCTTTTGCAATGTCCGCAGCAGTTTTTTACATAAATAATTTGTTAGATAGAGGACTTGAAGTAAAAAAAATTATTAGTAGAATTCAATTCAGTTTTGGAATTGGCACAAATTATTTTATGGAAATAGCAAAGTTTAGAGCTGCAAGAATATTATGGAGTTCAATCACTAAAGAATATGGATGTGATTCGGAAAAGATAAACATGATAATTAATGCCGAGTCATCAGGTTATTATCAAACCAATTTAGACCCGTATGTAAATTTATTAAGATCAACTACGGAAACATTTAGTGCCATTTTGGGAGGCGTACAAGGTATAACTACTTTACCTTTTGACGAATCAGTTAGACCAAGTAATGAGTTTTCCAGAAGAATTGCCAGAAACACTCAAACAATTTTAAGGGAAGAATCTCATCTCGACCAAGTTATTGATGCTGCTGGCGGTTCTTATTATATCGAGTCATTGACTGAAGAAGTTGCCAGGAAAGCTTGGAAATTATTCCGGGAAATAGAAAGCAAAGGCGGAATGTTTAAGTTACTAAAAACCGGTTATATCCAGAATTTAATTGCTGAAACTGTTGAGCAAAGGGAGAAGGATATTAATAAAAGAAAATCTGTAATTGTCGGTACAAATATGTATGCCGATATAAATGAAAATCAACTTGAAGAGGCTAAATTTGACCAACAAGCATTTAAACAAAAACGTTCCGAGTATTTACAAAAGTACAGATTAAACGGTTCGCAGGAAAAACATGAAGCGGTTTTGGAAAAACTAAATTCAATTTCAGATTTAAATTCGACTGATATTATTGATAAAATTACAGATGCATTTATTAACGGAGCAACAATCGGGGAAGTAACAAAATATTTAACTTCCGCTCATTTGGAAAATTTAACTATTACCAAACTAAATATTAAAAGAGCTTCGGAAGGGTTTGAAAGATTAAGAAAACTAAGTACGGATTATAAAAACAAAACCGGTTCTCTGCCGAAAATATTTCTTGCAAATATGGGAGCGATCAAAGATTATAAAGCCAGGGCGGATTTCTCGAAAGGTTTCTTTGAAGTTGGAGGATTCGAAATAATATATCCGGATGGTTTTTCTTCTATTGGCGAAGCGGTAAACGAAGCGATAAAATCGGGATCAACAATTGTTGTAATTTGTTCGACTGATGATAAATATCCAGAACTTGTACCTGGATTAACACAGAAATTAAAATCTCAAAATAAAAATATTCAAGTTATACTTGCCGGTTACCCGAAAGAACAAATAGAACTTTACAAAAATGCCGGTATAGATAATTTTATATTTTTGGGAGCTGATGCAATGAAAATCCTCACTTCCCTTCATAATAAATTGGGAGGAATAAAATAATGAAAAAGCCGAATTTTAGTAACCTTAATCTTGATTTTATAAGCACCAAAAAAACTTATGATGATTGGAAAAATAGTTTTGAAAAATCACTCGGTAAATCACCTGAAGATGTAATATTTAATACAATGGAGCAAATCCCGGTTTCTCCTCTTTATACAAAAGATGATATTAAAGATTTTGAACATCTCGAATATATGTCGGGAATTCCTCCGTTTTTACGCGGACCTTACAGCACAATGTATGTTGCTCGTCCATGGACAGTTAGACAATATGCCGGATTTTCAACTGCCGAGGAAAGCAATGCATTTTACCGAAGAAATTTAGCTCAAGGTCAAAAAGGTCTTTCCGTTGCATTCGATCTTGCAACTCATCGTGGTTATGATTCGGATCATCCGAGAGTTGTTGGCGATGTTGGAAAAGCCGGTGTAGCTATTGATTCGGTTGAAGATATGAAAATTTTATTCGATTCGATTCCTCTTGATAAAATGTCTGTTTCAATGACAATGAACGGGGCAGTATTGCCGGTAATGGCGTTCTTTATTGTTGCAGCCGAGGAACAAGGTGTAAGTCCGGAACTTTTAACCGGAACAATACAGAATGATATTCTTAAAGAATACATGGTGAGAAATACATATATCTATCCGCCGGAACAATCAATTAAAATTATTGCAGATATATTTGAGTTTACATCCCGGAATATGCCAAAGTTTAATAGTATAAGTATTTCCGGCTACCACATGCAGGAAGCCGGAGCTACTGCCGATTTGGAAATGGCTTATACTCTTGCCGACGGGTTAGAATATGTTAAAACCGGAATTAAAGCAGGATTAGACGTTGATACCTTTGCCCCGCGTCTTTCGTTCTTTTGGGCTTTGGGAATGAATTACTTTATGGAAATTGCAAAGATGAGAGCTGCCATAATTCTTTGGGCAAAAATTATTAAGCAGTTTAATCCGAAAAATCCAAAATCTATGTCGTTAAGAACCCATTCGCAAACATCCGGTTGGAGTTTAACGGAACAAGATCCGTTTAACAATGTTATTAGAACTTGTGTTGAAGCTATGGCTGCTGCTTTAGGGCATACTCAATCTTTACATACAAATTCTCTCGATGAAGCAATTGCACTTCCCACTGATTTTTCAGCCAGAATTGCCCGTAACACTCAGCTTTACTTGCAACATGAAACCGGTATTACAAAAGTGATTGATCCTTGGGGAGGTTCTTATCTTGTTGAATATTTAACGGACGCATTACTTAAAAAAGGCTGGAAACATATTTTAGAAATTGAATCTCTCGGGGGAATGACTAAAGCAATTGAAGCAGGAATTCCTAAAATGAGAATTGAAGAAGCTGCTGCAAGAAGACAAGCCAGGATTGACTCAGGGCAGGAAACAATTGTTGGAGTAAATAAATATAAATTGGAAAAAGAAGACCCGATTGAAATTTTAGAAGTTGATAATACTGCTGTCAGACTTTCACAAATAAAAAGGTTAAATCAGATAAAGAAAAGTAGAAACAACGAAGAAGTAGATAAAGCTCTAACCGCATTAACAAAATGTGCTGAAACTAAAGATGGAAATTTATTAGATTTGGCAGTTAAAGCTGCAAGAAAAAGAGCAACACTTGGTGAAATTTCCGATGCAATTGAAAAAGTAAGCGGGAGATATAAAGCAGTGACAAGAACTATTTCAGGAGTATACAGTTCCGAGTATAAAGGAAGTGAGAATGAAATGTTGAATAAAGCCAGAAAAATGACAGATGAATTTGCCGAAAATGAAGGCAGAAGACCAAGGATTTTAATAGCAAAAATTGGTCAAGACGGACACGACCGAGGAGCAAAAGTTGTTGCTACTGCTTACGCAGATATGGGATTTGATGTTGATGTTGGTCCGCTTTTTCAAACACCTGAAGAAACAGCAAAACAAGCAGTTGAAAATGATGTTCATGTGATTGGAATGAGTTCACTTGCGGCAGGACATAAAACTCTTTTACCTCAACTGGTTGAAGAATTAAAAAAATTAGATAGGGAAGATATTATTGTTATTATCGGCGGAGTTATTCCTGCACAGGATTATGAATATCTTTACGAACATGGAGCCGCCGCAATTTTTGGTCCCGGCACAAAAATACCGGAAGCAGGAATTAAGGTAATGGAAATTATTAATGAAAGGTTTAGGGGTTAGTAATTAGTTATGCTTACCAAAAACATCTTATTTTTAACTTGATAGATATATCACATTGTGTTATATTGTGATATGCTCAAATTAAAAACTAAATGGTTCAATAAGTGGGCTAAAAAGAACACTCTTTCTGATAAAATTCTTTTAAAGACAATTTCTAATATTTCAGACAATCTTGGAACTGTTAGTTTAGGACTCGGTCTTTATAAGGTACGTACCCCTAAAATCGGCAAAGGAAAAAGTGGAGGTTTTAGAACAATTGTTGTTTTTAAGAAATCTCATTTAGCAATTTTTGTTTATGGTTTTGCTAAATCAGAAAAAGATAATTTAAACAATGATGAATTAAAGTATTTTAAAATTTTAGCTAAAGATTTATTAAAAATAAGTAAACAAAAATACTCTGAACTTGAAATGTTAGGGAAGTTCATTAAAATAAAGGAATGAGTTATGAGAAATAAAATTAAAAATGCTATTGGAAACACAGTTCAGGACTTAATTCTCAGTGATATAGAAACTTCTTTTACTGAAAAAGAATTAAAAGAACTTGGAGTAAAAATTCCCAGTGTTAAAATAAATGCAAAAGACATTCAAAAAATTAGAAAAAGAACGAAGTTAAGCCAAAACGTATTTGCCAAGGTTTTAAATGTAAGTTCTTCTTCTGTAAAGCAATGGGAACAAGGGAAAAGAACACCTTCGGGTTCTACTAAGGTTTTGTTAGAATTACTCAAAGAAAATCCGGATATTCTAAACTATAGGATTAAATCTTATGGTCAAAGGTTGCAAACATAACCATTTATTATCTGTTTTTTTATTTTTTAAAAAATTAATTTACAAACTGTCTAACCCAATACTCCGGATTCAGTTCTTCTCCTGTTGCTGTTTTAATTAATTTATCCCACTTAAAAAGTGCTCCGTATGAAAAGAATAAATTCTTTAAATATTCTCCAACATCTTTTTGTCCGATAAAAGAGATTGCTTCTTCATTATTATTTTTAAGGACTTTCTCTTTAATGTAAAAATATAACTGTGATGCCAGCAACTCTCCCATCATGTAATTATGATAGTAAACAGGATAAAGTGTAATGTGAATTTTTGAAGCCCAGTCGGGTTCATTTCTTCCTTCAGGTTTTTTTAACCCTTGATATTTCTCAACAAGTTCCCACCAAAGTGAATTAAGATCTCTATCTGGATTTTCAAACATTGCTTTTTCAAATCTGTAAATTACCTGCACCCAACGGGAGAAAATTATTTGTTCTAATTGTAGTGTTTTAAAACTTTCATTTGCAATCTGATTCTTTTCTTCATCACTTATTCCGATCATTCCTTTTATCCAATTGGGATTTGAAGCAAATCTGCCGAACAGCATTGCAATTGCTTCTGTTGTAAATATATGGGCGTGCTCTCGCAAAACCCATGGCAATTTATGACTTACATATTTATCATAAACAGCATGACCGAATTCATGCAGCATTGTTCCCATCCATTTATAATTGGGTTTGATATTGCAGAGAACTCTTATATCTTCTTCTTTATCAATTTGTGTGCAATATGCATGCTGATATTTTCCTTCTTTTTCATAAAGATCACTGTTTGCAAGCATATCTTTTATATCAAGTCCAATTCCCGAATAATAATTATCAGTAAGTTTTTCTATATTTTGATCTTTATAATACTTATCTAAATTCAGATTATAAATGCTCGGACCTTGCTGAAAAAACTTATCTTGATAATGCCAAGGCATAAGCTGATTTTTTTCAATATTATGAAACGATGCTAAGTACTCGTCAACCTCATTTTTTATTTCAATAAATTTGTCTTTGGTTAGTTCATCAAGTTTATCAAAAAGATTATCTAAAAATGAAGGATCAAGCTCGCTTAATGTTAAACTCATTTGATGATAATTATCATACCCTAAATTTTTGGCTGCTTCATTTCTCAGTTTAACTAACTCAATTACATTTTTGCTTACAAGTGCACCAATTTGTTTACTGGCTTTCCAAGTCTCTTCTAATTCAGTTGAGTCTTTAGAAGATTCTAAAATTTTATCTATTTCATTATCTGTTAAATCTTTACCGTTAACTTTAGCTCTGTAAGTAGAAAAAGTTTGTTCAATTTTGCTTGAGAGAGCAACGGTTTTTTCTAAAAGTTTTTCATCTATTTGGAATTCTGAATAAGAGTTAAACAATATTTCCAATTCTCTTTTATTTACTTCATCTTTTATTTTACCAGAAGTTTTAAACTTTTTAAGTTTTTCAAAATCTTCTTTATTAGAAAATATTTTTTTAAGCTTAAGTTCCAACTCAGCAGTCTTAGCATAATCTTCAGGGTTACCGGAAATTGTTGCATTAAAATTTGAAAGACTTAATTCCTTACTTAACCCAATTACTTTATTTTCAAACGATTTAATAAATTCTAAAAATTCTTTTTCCAATTTTTAATCCTTCTGTTAATAAAAAATACGCAGATTAAAAATCTGCGTTAGAAATTGTAATTATTATTTTACTTCTAAATTGATTTAATTAAACAAATCATCATCTCTCATTAAAAGAAGAATTGCAGCTTGAGAAACGATAACCATTTTCTGTTTATCAAGTTCAATATCAATAGCATCTTTTCTAAGGAATATGGCAAAGTCGCCTTCCTTAGCTTGCAAGGGAATGTATTTTGTATCTTTATTTTCCTTCCAAGGTTCGTCGTCATCAATCGGTGTTGCAACTGGATAACCGGGACCAACCTTAATTACATATCCCCCTTGAACTTTTTCCTTTTCTTTAACTCCGGGCGGAAGGTATAAACCGCTGTTGGTCTTTTCAAGATCCTCTTCCGGTTTTATTAAAACTCTGTCGCCTACAATTATAACCTTTGTTGTATCAATCATAAATTTTTCTTCTAATGGTTTATATTTTATATTCAAAAATAGTAATAAATATTTTTAGAAATTCATACCTTAATAAAATTGAATAAATGATATATTTTGTCTTCTTTTAAGAAACAAATTGAATGACATTGGTAGAAAATGTAAATTTACATTTAGCAAATATTTAAATAATCAAAAATAATGGAGTTGTAATGTTATCTATAGGTGATAAGTTTCCTGAGTTTAATAAAATTGCATGTATATCAACCGAACCGGGTAAAGAGTTTGGTAATATCACAAATGAAGACCACAAGAAAGAAGGAAAATGGATGGTGATGTTTTGGTACCCGAAAGATTTTACTTTTGTGTGCCC
>JAJRZB010000107.1 GCA_024275455.1 Bacteroidota bacterium
TAATATTCATCATCAGGATGGATACCGCTTTCTGAACCGACAACATCAATTCTAAGAGATAATAAATTTAATAATCCACCAACATCAGGTAAATTATTCATATCTACTAAGTTACATAATCCTTCTAAAACAATATCAAGTTCTACATCTTCTTTTAAACTACCTTCCGGTATTCCAAATTCAGAACCGACAAGAAGATCGTAGAAAAACTGTAATTGAGCTTCAGTTTCAGGTAAATTAGTTTCCTCAAAAGTGAATGAACTGCCTTCAAACATTATTCCTCTAAATAGTTCGAAATTTTGTCCCTGCTCACATCCTTCTAATGAAAATTTATATGAAATCATATGTGATTGAGCTGATAACGAACCTATAAACAATAGACTAAAAAATAAGGTTAATATTTTCTGTTTCATTTTAGCTTCCTTTTATTTTGAAAAATTTTGAAAGCAAGAAGCAGAAATTGAAAACAAAAATTGTGATTTGAAACACCCAAAGAGTTTGATTTGATACATAAGGAGGTTATTTAAAGTAAAATTTCTTTGTCATATTATATTCATAATAAGTAAAAATAAATTATTTCACCCCATAATATTTATTTATCCTCGTCTAATTTTAAAAATTCGTTTCTCTTATTTTCAAACCACTCATTCATAACCTCTGGTGATTTCATAAGTTCTTGCATTTTTGCCATTGCTTCTATGTGTTCTTTATCTCCAATTTGGTACATTTCCATACCATGTTTTTTACTTGCTTCAGCAATTTCTTCAAAAGTATTAGCACTGAATTTCTTATCACAAGCTCCGCCTAATTGTTTGCAAGTCATTGACTTCATTATTTTATCCTTTAAATGGTTAAAAACAGATTTACTTTTTATATTACTTTTTTTAATAAACATGGGCCATGTTAAAAAAGAGTATTTGTCACATTTTGAAATATTATACAAGATAAATTTTTATTTAGATTATACCAAGTGTTTTAATTTATTAACTCACTTTAGCGAAATGAATAATTTTGACATATTGCTACCGAAAAATTTTGAGAGAAATATCTCAATTTAATACCAAATCATAACATTGAGATTCTTCATTTTATTCAAAATGACAGTGCTACGTAATGTGAGTTATTAAGGTTAATTGTAAAGGTGATATTTTTGAGACATTTTTCTAAATTTTTGAGTGTCCTTATCGAGATAATTTAGAATATTTTTAATATTCTCTTTTTCCAAAATCATTTTGTAAATTTTATCTGTTCCAATGCCTTTATTAAACATTCCAACTTGATTTTGATTTACCGATTGGAAGATATTTTTTTCCGGATAGAGTTGCTGTATTGCTGAAATTATATAGAATTGCGTTTTAGTAAGATTTACTTTAGAATAATTTAAAATATGAATTTGAACTCCGTGAAGTGTTTTTCCTTTTCCAAAAGCATAATAAGGCTTAAAAGTTATTGGTCTGAAAAACAATCCGGGTATTTTCATTTTGTTAAGTTTTTCTGCAAACTTAATTCCATCAATCCATTCAGTACCAACAATTTGAAAGGGAAGTGTGTAACCTACACCAATTGAAATTATACTTCTTAATTCTCCTAAAATTCCGGTCATTGGATAAAAATACGGAGAGAATATATGAGGAATGTGTGGGGAAGTTGGTACCCATTGCAGACCGGTTTCTTCGAATGTCATTTCTCTTTTCCAATTTCCCATTGTAACAACAGTCAACTTAAAATTTTTATTGGTTTCAACCATTTTTTCTGCAACTAATAATTTAGCAAGTTCACCAACAGTTAATCCGTAAACATAAGGGATAGGAAATGCACTGATAAAAGATCTAAACTTTTTCTCCACTAAATTTCCTTCAATCTTTTGTCCGCCTAGTGGGTTGGGTCTGTCTAAAACAACAAACTCAATTCCTTCTTCAGAGGCAGCTTCCATTGCAAGCCCCATTGTGCTTATAAAAGTATAAGATCTGACTCCGATATCTTGAATATCATAAACCAGCACATCAATATTTTTCAACATCTTTTTCGAAGGTTTTCTTGTTTTTCCGTATAAAGAATAAACCGGTAAATTCGTTTCTTTATCTTTGTAAAACTCTACATATTTACCCGCTTCAATATCTCCTCTAACTCCATGCTCGGGACCAAACAATGCTACAAGATCAACGTTGGGTGCTTCATTTAAAATATCAATTGTCGATTTTAGATTACTGTTAACCCCGGTTTGGTTAGTTATTAATCCCACTCGCTTATTTATTAAAATATTAAAATTTCTATTTTGCAGAATATCTATTCCAAGTAAGATCTTTTGCTGCTGATTACTTTCTGGAATATTTTTAATCTTTGGAATTTTTACGGGGACAGTTTTATTTGTATCAATTTTATTTTGAGTTTCTTGTTTTACAATCTTGGTAGAACAACTAATAAGTAATAGAGTGAAAAAAAATATAAAGAGTGAGTTAATTTTAATTTTCATTAATTATTTTACCTTTTTTAATAGTTAATCCGCAGATATTTTGTCCGGAATTGTAAACTAAATCCGAATAAGTAGTTGTATTAAATACTGCAAAATCCGCATTTTTGCCTACCTCAATGCTTCCGACTTTATCAGAAAGTTTTAAAGCTTTTGCAGAATTAATTGTATAAGAGGAAATAATTTCTTCAGGTGTCATTTTCATATTGAAAGCTGCTAAGCCCCAAATCATACTTATATTATTTATGTGAGAAGAACCGGGATTATAATCGGTTGCCAGCGCAACTATAGAATTGGAATTTATTAAAGATCTTGCCGGTGCAAAATTATATTGAAGGGTTAAAGAAACTCCTGGCAAGAGAACAGCTGTAGTTTCACTATTGGCAATTTTCTAAATTTCAGATTCACTAACTACTTCCAAATGGTCTATACTAATGGCTTTAAAATCAAGTGCAACATCAATTCCGCCAATATTATTAAATTGATCGGTATGTAATTTAATATCAAGCTTGTTATCTGCAGCGGCGGTAAAAACCTTTTCAACCTGTTTACTAGTGAATGCTGTTGATTCACAGAAAGCATCACAAGAATTTGCCAGTTTATTTTCGGCAATTAGCGGTATTAATTCATTTATCAAAATATTAGTATATTGTTCTTTATCATTTACATACTCCGGGGGAAAGGTGTGTGCACCCAAAAATGTTGGAATTATATCAATTGAATAAATTTTATTCAGTTCATTTATTACTTCTAACAATTTAATTTCATCGTAATAACTTAAACCATAGCCGCTTTTAATTTCTAAAGTAGTTACACCTTGTTTTATAAAATTTTCAACTTTTGGTTTGGAAAGATTTATTAATTCTTCAAAGCTGGATTTTCTAACGGCCTGCACAGTAGAAGTAATTCCGCCTCCTTGTCTGGCAATCTCTTCGTAAGAAATTCCTTTCAGTCTCATACTGAATTCATCTGCTCTTGAACCTGCGAATACTAAATGTGTGTGGCATTCAACCAAACCCGGCAAAATTACTTTATTACTTAAATCTATTTTTTTATCAAACTGTATGTTGTTAAATTCACTATTAGATGCTATCTTAATAATTATCCCATACTCAACCAGTATTGAATGGTTTGTAAGAACTGTAAGATTATTTAATTCATCAAAACCTCGTTTACAGTTTTTGCCATTTGTATTTAGCTAAACAATTTGAGTAGGATTATAGAATAATGTTAGCATAGTTTTATTAGGACTGTTTTGAGAATATAAAAGCAACAAACTATGCAATATTAAATATTTTTGTCAATAAGTCAATAATTTTGTAATTTTACCCTTTAAAAAATCAAGGAAATGTTTATGCCTCCAGCAAGAAAGTATAAAATACTTTTTGTAACTTCTGAAGTTGTTCCATTTGTTAAGACAGGTGGATTAGCCGACGTTTCAAGCTCACTCCCTCAAAAATTACAAGAATTAGGTCATCATGTTAGAATCGTAGTTCCTAAATACGGGGCTATTGATGAAAGAAGATATAAAATTCACGAAGTAGTAAGGCTTAAAGATCTTACAACCACAATAGGTAACGAAGAAGTAGTTTATTCTTTAAGATCTTCCTTTCTAGTTGGTGCTAAAGCAAGGGTGCAGCTCTACTTTTTAGATAATGATGAATATTTTGGAAAAAGAAGAAGCCTTTATGCCGATCCAATGACCGGAAAAGATTATCCTGATAATGACGAAAGATTTATTTTATTGGCAAAATCGGTTTTCGAGTTAATCTCTAAGCTCGGTTGGATACCTGATATAATACATTGTAATGATTGGCAAGGCGGACTTATACCACTTTATTTAAAAACGTTGTTTAAAGATGACCCACTATTCCAATCTATTAGAACAGTATTTACTATACATAACTTAGCCTTTAAAGGAGAGTTTCCGAAATCTAGTTTTGCTAAAACCGGTTTACCGGATAAGTATAATTCTGATAAAGAATTATTATTGAAAGGCAAAGTGAGTTTCTTAAAAAGTGGAATTAAATATGCCGATGCAATTACAACAGTAAGTAATACATACGCAAAAGAAATTTGTAAAATTAAATATTTAAGTGATGGTTTGTACGATGTGCTCAAATCGAGGTCGAAAGATATTCATGGAATTTTAAACGGTATTGATGATGCAGTTTGGAATCCGGAAAAGGATAAGCAAATTCCTAAAAAATATTCAATTAAAAATATTGAAAGTAAAATAGAGAATAAGAAGGCTTTATTAGAAAATTTCGGATTAAAATTTGATGAATCGAAACCAGTTATTGGAATGGTTTCCAGATTAACCTCGGATAAAGGGATGGATTTAATCCAAAAAGGTTTTGCAAGCTTAATGAAATTGGATTTGCAGCTAATAGTTCTTGGAACTGGTGAAAAGAAATTTCAAACATTTCTTGAAAAAGCAATTTCAAAATATCCTGAAAAATTTGCTGCTTACATAGGTTTTGATGATCACTTAGCTCATCTGATTGAAGCTGGTGCAGATATGTTTTTAATGCCTTCAAAAGTAGAGCCTTGTGGATTGAACCAAATGTATAGTCTGGTTTACGGAACTGTGCCAATTGTAAGAGAAACCGGGGGACTTGCTGATACTGTAAGTAATTATGATGAAAAATCTGGTACAGGCACTGGGTTTGTGTTTAAGGATTATGATGCAAAAGTAATGGTTAATACAGTTGAAATAGCATTAAAAGTATATAATGAAGATAAAAAAGCTTGGTTGAAAATTGTAAAAGCCGGAATGAAGAATAATTTCAGTTGGTTGAATTCTTCAAAACTTTACATTGATCTATATAAAAAGATAGTATAAAATTTTTAATATGAAAAATAAAGCTGTCTTTTTGGATAGAGATGGAACAATAAACTATGATTCCGGTTATCTCTCTGATCCTAATAAAGCAAAACTTTATGATGGTGTTTTTGAGGGCATTAGTTTACTAAAAAATAAATATAATTTTAAAATAATTGTTATTTCAAATCAATCCGGAATAACGAGAGGATTGATGACTGAAATGGAAGTTATTGCAGTAAACAAAAAAATTAATGAATTATTAAGTGATTCTATAGATGATTTTTTCTTCTGTCCCTACCATCCGGATTTTGATATTTATGAAAAAACCAGGTGTAGAAAACCTTCTCCCCAAATGGTTTTTGATGCGGCATCAAAATATAAGATTGACTTGAATCAATCTTTTTTTATTGGTGATAGAGAAACGGATATGATATGTGCAAAAAGTGCTGGAACATACTCAATTCTTCTCGGTACAACAATGAACAATTCAGAAATTAATAGGTTGAAAAATTCTAAAAATTCACCCAACTTTATAACTTATAATTTTTTGGATGCAGTAAAACATATTCAAATGAAATTAGATGGAGAAATTGTTGAAAATTAAATATCCTTTGCTGTTTTTAGCTTTCCTTTTTATTGGATTTTCTAACTCTTGTACAGAAGACCCAAATTCGGTTGGCAACTCTTTAATACCCGATGAAGATAGATTGTCTTATGAAAAAATTGATAGCTATACTGCTCAATTTGATCAATCTTTTTCTTCATTTAAAGTAGATTCTCTTACTTTCGGGTCGTCCTCAAGCTTACTTTTGGGTAAATTTAAAAATGTAACTAGTGAAATTCTTATTCGTTTTTTAATTTCATTACCGGATTCAATTAGGGAAGGTTTGGACTCAAATACTATTTCGGTTAGATCAGCCTGGATTGATATGCAGCCTAATTATTGGATTGGTGACAGCAATGCTTTGAGGTTTAATATACAACAAATAAATGAAAGCTGGAATTCAATAGAGGTTAATGAAGATACAATAAATAATGTAAGAGCGTCTCTAGGTCCTAATATACAAATAGAAAACTCTTTTGCAACAACGGATACTTCGATAGTAATAAATATTGAACCGGAAGTAGTAAAAAACTGGGCTTTAAGAGCTTATGATGATACTTATCCTGAAAATAACGGAATTTTTATTACTCCTACAACTGAAAACAGTTTAGCCGGATTCCAAGCGTTAACAGGTTTTCCAAGTGATAGCTACATAACTCTTTATACTGAATTTGAAAAAGATGGAAAATCAATAGATACAGTGGCAGCTTTACCCAATGTTGATTTACATTGGATAACAGGAGAAAGATTGCCGGAACCGCCAAGAAGAATTTTGCTTCAAAGTTCTATGGGCGTAAGAGGTAAACTATGGTTTGATGTTTCGCAAGTTCCAAGTAATATTTTATTAAATTCTGCAGAGTTAAAACTTTTTATTGATCCAACTGAAACTTATCAAGGATCAAGATCTGCTGATACTATTGCAGTACAATTTCTTGATAGTTTTGAAGATGTCACCATTAATTATCAGTATGGGAAAAGCCCCTTATTATTAGATAAAGTAGCTGAAGATAATTATTCAGGAGATATTCGTCAGTTTTTACAAAGGTGGATAAACGGAGAAGATAACAATGGGTTAGAAATAAAACTTTCTGATGAAAGCAGAAGTGTATCAACTGTTTCTTTATATGGAAGCGATAGTGAAGTAGATTCTTTAAAACCAAGATTAACTATTTATTATTCAAAAAAGTAAAAAAATGCTGAAAAAGATTATAATTATACTTGTATTGATAACAATAAATTCGCAGATTTTTGCTGCGGGCGGTTCCGTATATTCTAGATTTGGAGTTGGGGACCTATACTATTCCTACTCTGCAAGAGATATTTCTCTTGGTGGGTTAGGTACTTCTTTAATTGACAGGAGATATCTCAACATTGTTAATCCGGCAACCTGGTCAAAAATTAATACCACTAAATTCGCTGCCAGTTTAAACTCAACTGTTTATTTTCAATCGGATAATACTGATAATGCAGTTTACAACTTGGTTAGGTTTTTAGGCTTTCAAATTGGTTTTCCATTAAAGGAAGATTTGGGTATTGGTTTTGTTATTGGAACAACTCCTTATTCGGTTGTAAATTATTCGGTAATAAATAATGTAAGCAGTGATTTGTTAGGGAATTATCAAGAAAAGTTTGAGGGAAGCGGAGGACTTTCAAAATTGTTTTTCGGAGCTTCTTTTAGACTTCCGTTAAATATTACTGTTGGAGCAACTTTTGATTATTATACCGGGAATCTTAAGTATGAATCATCATTTATCTTTGATGAAACATCGGACTTAACTAATTCTGTTTTTCAAAGTTCAAATTTAATTAGGGGTATTGGAACTACACTTGGTTTAGAATCACCGGATATTTCTGAAATATTTGGATCAGATATAATAAAAAATTTTAGAATTGGTCTAAGTTATGAACTTGCCGGTAATCTTAATAGCGATACATCCCTTACAATTATTTCTTATGTAGGTGAGACTGAAGTTATCTCAGGAAATTCAAAGTTTGCACTTCCTAAAAAATTAAATGCGGGAATTAGTTTTAATTTGCTGGGTAAATATTTATTTTTATTAAATTATTTGTATCAACCGTGGTCAAATTTTGATATTAATAGTCAGACTCAACAAAATTTACAGAATTTAAGTATATTTAATATTGGATTTGAATATTCTCAAAAGTTTAATAAGTTTGCCAATTTCTGGGAACTAGTTAAGTACAGAGGCGGTTTAAGTTATGAAGAGAGTCAATATGCCATTGGCGGAGAAGGGATAAATAAAATTGGTTTTCATGCAGTAATATCTTTTCCACTTGGCTTAATGAACTCTGTTGATATCGGATTTATGTATGGAATAAGAAGTACAAGTAGTTCAAATTCCTTTAAAGAACAGATTTTCCAAACAAATATTTCACTTAATTTTGGTGAAATATGGTTTGTTAGAAGAGATAGATAATTTAATAAGAACAAGGAGAAATAAATTGAAAGTAATGAAATTTGCAGTAATATTGTTAATATTTTCTGCTATTTCTACATTTACAAAAGTGGATGTAATAGTTGAGAATAGTGATAGTGTAAATGTAATGGTTGAAGCAAGTTTGTTTTTTGAAGCTTATAAAAACAAACAGTACGAAATGTGGACTATTGAAAAAGGGTTTAACGTAATAAATAATAAACCTGATTTTATGCCCAAATATAAAATATACAGAAAAATTGATAAAGTGATTTTTGCAGTTTACAATGATAGTACTACAACAGATGAAGTAAAAGCAACATTAGCGGATACGGTTATTTACTTGTATAATAAAGGTATTGAGTATGATCCTGATTATGCAGGGACATACATGGTTAAAAAGGCATATGTGCTTAATGAGTGGAAACATGCTGACCCGAAAGTTGTAATTGAAGCTTATGAACAAGCATTTGCCTCTGGCAAAGAGATTACTAATAAAGTTTATTACCTATCAAAATTAGCTACATTGTATGAAGCAAATATCAGTGAAGATAATGACTATCAAATGAAAGCTCTTGATATTTATTTAAAATTAGCTGATATGGAACCGGAAAATGGAAGATGGCATGCTAAAATTACAAGTCTTGCTGAAGATGATGAACAACTTCAAGAATTTATGAAAAAAGCTTGGTATGCAGATAAAGAAAACCCAGAAAAAGCATGGAAATATGCTAGGATGTGTAAAAGAAACGGTGATTATCATGGAGCTATTGAGCCATTGCATTTCTTAATTGATAGTAATCCTGAAGTGATTAATTACTGGAATGAAATTGCACGAGCCTATCAAAAAAATGATCAAATTGATATGGCAATAAATTCTTATAAGAAGTTAATTAAATTACAGCCTGATAACAGAGATAGCTATTACAATTTAGCATTGCTTTATAAAGATATGAATCAACTGTCTGTTGCAAGAAGTTATTTAAGAAAAGCAGCAAAAGTTAGTCCTGGTTGGGATGCCCCACTATTTGTTGAGGCAGGCTTATATGAACAAGCAGCTAGAAGTTGCGGGTTTGAATTTATGGATAAATGTGTTTATAAGTTAGCTGTAGACACTTATGAAAAAGTAAAAAGGATGGGTGGAGAACATGCAAGTAGAGCTGCCGAAAGAATTCAAGCTCTTGCCAATTCTATTCCAACTAAAGAAGATTATTTCTTTAGGAAAAAGAAAAACGGTGACGTTATTAAAATAGAAGGTAAATGTTATGATTGGATTGGTAAATCTATAACCGTTTCATATTAAAATTGGGATATTAAGGATATGTTCGAAAACATTGTAAAAGACAAAGAGATTGCAAATGTTCTTAATCTCGAAATAGCTCGACAATCGGATTATTTAGAATTAATTGCCTCGGAAAATTTTGTTAGTCCAGCCGTTTTAGAAGCGGCTGGTTCTGTTTTAACAAACAAATATGCGGAAGGTTATCCGGGTAAAAGATATTATGGTGGTTGTGAATATGTTGATATGGCAGAAGATATTGCCAGAGATAGATTGAAGAAAATTTTTAATGCAGAGTATGTTAATGTTCAACCGCATAGCGGTTCTCAAGCAAATATGGCTGTCTTTATGTCTTTACTAAAACCCGGTGATACATTTCTTGGGTTAGATCTTGCACACGGCGGACATTTAACCCACGGATCTTTTGTTAACTTTTCGGGCAAATTGTATAAAGCTGTTGGATATCAACTTAATAAAGACACCGAAGAATTAGATTATAATATAATTGAAGATTTAGCTAAGAAAGAAAAACCGAAATTAATTATAACTGGAGCAAGTGCATACTCAAGGGATTGGGATTATGCAAAGTTCAGACAAATAGCAGATAGTGTTGGTGCATTTTTAATGTGTGATATGGCACATCCCGCTGGTTTAATTGCTAAAGGATTATTAAATAACCCAATACCATATTGTGATGTTGTTACATCAACCACTCATAAAACTTTAAGAGGTCCCCGCGGCGGAATAATTTTAATTGGTAAGGATACCGAAAATAAATTGGGTATTAAAACTCCTAAAGGTGATAGAACTAAAATGATGTCGGAAATTTTTGATAGCACTGTAATGCCTGGCATACAAGGCGGACCTTTAATGCATATTATTATGGCTAAAGCAGTTGCATTTGGGGAAATACTGGAAGATGCCTTTGGAGATTATGTAAAACAAGTTAAGAAAAATGCAAAAGTTTTAGCTGATTCGTTGAGTGAGAAAGGTTATAATATTGTTTCAGGCGGAACTTCAAACCATTTAATGCTTGTTAATCTTACCAATAAAAACATATCCGGTAAAAAAGCAGAGATAGCACTAGAAAAAGCAGGTATTACTGTTAATAAAAATATGATTCCATTCGATACAAAAAGTCCTTTTGTTACAAGTGGAATTAGAATTGGAACACCTGCTGCTACTACAAGGGGAATGAAAGAACCGCAAATGAAAATAATTGGTGAACTAATTGATAGAGCAATTACTAATTTCGAAAACGATTCTGAACTTATTACAATTAAGAGCGAAGTGAAAAATCTGTGCTCGGGTTTTCCGCTTTACGCAGAACTTAGAAAATAGAAAATAATTTGTGGATAATAAATTAAAGCAAGAAAAACCTGAAGAAGAACAATTAGAAAAAGGAGAGATGTCCTTTTTAGAGCATCTCGAAGAATTCAGATGGAGAATCCTTTATACTCTAATTGGTGTTTTTATCGGAACAATAATATCATGGATATTTATTGATTTTTTAATTGATAATATTCTTTTAATTCCTGCTTCTAAAGCTAATATTCAACTTCAAAATTTAAGACCTTTTGGACAGTTGTTCTTGTTTTTCCAAGTAGCTGTTATTGGCGGAGTTGTTTTAAGTATTCCAAATGTTTTTTACCAACTCTGGAAGTTTATAGCACCTGCATTAAAAGAAAGTGAAAAAAAGTATATTTCGCTTATTGTTTTTTTTACATCGGTATGTTTTTTAAGCGGAATAGTCTTTGCTTATTATGTTATGTTGCCCCTAACCTTAACATTTGCAGGCCAATTTGGTAGCTCTGCAATAGAGAACAATTTTGCAATCGACGAGTATTTCTCAATTATAATAAGTGTAATGCTGGCTGCCGGTGTAATTTTTGAGCTACCTATGCTATCTTTTTTCCTCTCTAAACTGGGAATTTTAACTCCGGATTTTATGCGTAAATATAGCAGACATTCCATTGTTGCAATTTTATTTGTAGCTGCTATATTAACTCCGGGAACTGATCCGGTTGCACAAATACTTTTAGCTGTTCCTTTGGTTTTATTATATGAAATAAGTATATTCGTATCAAAATTTTCACAAAAAAAACGTATTGAAATATAACCTTACCCAAATAAGTAAACCCATACAAAGCGAATTAGTTCAATTCAATAAACTATTTAAAGAATCTTTAAAATCTAAAGTTGGAATAGTTGATCTTATAACTAAATATATTTTAAAGCAAAAGGGTAAAAAAGTTAGGCCATTGCTTGTACTACTTTCCGGTAATGTGGCCGGAGGTATTAATGAAAGAACTTACAGAGGGGCCATACTTGTTGAATTACTTCACACAGCTACTTTAGTACACGATGATGTTGTGGATGGTGCAGAAAAAAGAAGAGGTTTGCCTTCAATTAATGCAGTTTGGAAGAATAAAGTTGCAGTTTTGATGGGGGATTATCTTTTATCAAGAGGATTATTGATTTCTATTGACGGAAATGATTTTGACTTTCTGAGAGTTGTTACAAATACTGTTAAAAGAATGTCGGAAGGTGAACTTTTGCAGATAAAAAAAACACATAAATTAGATATAGATGAAGAAACATATTTTAGAATAATTTCTGATAAAACGGCATCATTGCTTTCAACATGTTGTGAAATTGGAGCTATGAGTACAAGTTCCAATCCGGAGGAAGTAAAAGCAATGAGAGAGTTTGGTGAAAATTTGGGTTTGGCATTTCAAATTAGAGATGATATTTTAGATTATGTTGGAACTACCAAGTTAATAGGTAAACCACTTGGGGCTGATATTAAAGATAAGAAAATAACTTTACCTTTAATTCATGCTTTAAAAACTGCACCAAAAAAAGAGTCTGGCAGTATACTTAAATCGATAAAAAATGGTAAAAATAAAAAAAGTATTTCAAGTATTTTAGAGTTCGTTAATATGTATAAAGGTATTGAATATGCCGATAGTTTTGCCAGAAAATTTGCAGAGGAAGCAAAAAAGAATTTAGTTATTTTCCCTGATAGTGAAAGTAAAAAATCATTAGAAAATTTAGTAGATTTTGTTATTGAAAGAAAAAACTAAATTGCGATATTTTATATCGAATAGTGATGCTTTTTTTGGTTGAGTTATTGATAAAACGACTTACCGGAAATTTAGATACTTTTTTGAATTATTTTACTTCTAAATAAGGCATTTTGTCTTTAATAGAAAACTAAGCATTGATTTTGTAGTATTAATGCTACTTATAAATATAAATTTATTTGGCTTTTTATTTCATATTTTATATCTTAAACTAATAAATTTGATTTTGTTTCAGAACATAAGGTCTGTTTTTACAACTGCTTAATAGTTTCTGATACTAAAGAATAAA
>JAJRZB010000108.1 GCA_024275455.1 Bacteroidota bacterium
AGTAAAAATGTAACCCTTTGGATTGTTGCTTTTTTAATTACAGTTGCCTCAGCTGTATATCAAAGAGTAACAGGTCCAACTTACCCGATCTCAGGTTCTACCCAAATAGAAAATAATACTATAAAATATAAGTTTGCAAGAAGTCATGGTGGAATTGATGACCATGAAGTATTAGTGCATGTTGGTAATAAAGAAATAAGGGGCACACTATTTTATAAAAGATATAAAACTGATGATAAATGGATTGCAGTTCCGATGCAATTTTTAAGCGGTAACCTTCAAGCATTTCTTCCTCATCAACCGCCGGCAGGTAAACTGGAATACTACATTGAATTGAAAAAAGAAAACTTTGTTAGAAAGCTACCGCAAAATAATTCCGTAGTTATAAGGTTTAAAGGTGATGTTCCTCTTACAATATTAATTCCGCATATTTTTGCTATGTTTCTCAGTATGCTGTTTTCAACAAGAACAGGATTAGAATATTTTAATAACGGAGAAAATATAGTAAAATTAACTAAATGGACAATTAGTATACTTTTTATTGGCGGATTTATTTTCGGTACGTTAACTCAGAAGTTTGCATTTGGTGAATTGTGGACAGGCTTTCCGTTTGGTTATGATTTAACAGATAATAAAACTTTAATTGCTATGATTGGCTGGCTTACTGCGTTTAATATGTATGAACGAAGTAAAAATCCTAAACTTTGGGCAGTTTTTGGATCAATTATTCTTCTAGCTATATTTTTAATTCCACATAGTGTATTAGGCTAGGAGTTAGACTATAATAAACTTGATAAAGAAAAATTACAAATTGAAAAATTAATTAAATGAATTATGAGGTTAAAATGAAAATGGCAAAATATCTTTTGTTTGCATTTGTTTTTGCATGTACTCTATTTGCACAAGATTCGTCTCAAACATTTTTATCATTAAGAAATACCGGGGTTGAAGTTTTTCAAAAATCTCATCCCGAATATGATGGAAGAGGGACAATTGTTTTAGTCTTAGATACCGGAGTGGATATGGGAGTTGACGGTTTAACAAAAACTTCTACCGGAGAAGTTAAAGTGATAGATGTACAAGATTTTACAGGACAAGGTGATACTCCATATTTTGAAGCGGATACTGAGGAAGATAATGATACACTCTTTTTTATCAATGAAGATAAACAATTCAAAGTGGCTGGAGGAAATAAATTAAAACTTAAGCCCAAAGATGATGACTATTTTATTGGAGTAGTAAAAGAATCGCTTTGGAAAAATTCTGGTTCTAGAGCGGGTGACATAAACGGAAACGGAACAGAGGATGATAATTTTTATTTTGTAACATTTCTTACCGAAGAAAACGGCGAACAATTTTGGGTAGTTTATTTGGATACGGATTCCGATGGAGATTTATCCGATGAAAAACCTTTGCGGAATTATAAGGAGAAGTTTGATTCTTTTGTAATTCCCAACAAAAAAGGCTTACCGAAATTTACTCTTGCGTTAAATATTTTTCCTGAAAAAAATAGTGTTACCTTTTTCTTTGATGACGGTTCCCACGGAACTCACTGTGCAGGAAGATCTACAGGTAATATGATTGGTGATAGTCAATTATACGGTATTGCTCCCGGAGCAAAGTTAATGGGCTTAAAATTAGGCAACAATAATTTAGCCGGCGGTGCAACTGTTGCTCAAAGTATGAAGAAAGCATATTTGTACGCTGATAAAATTTCTAAAGAAAGAGAAGAACCTTGTATAATAAATATGAGTTTCGGTATCGGTTCCGAAATTGAGGGAAGAGCAGACATTGAATTATTTTTAGACGAGTTGGTAAAGGACAATCCTTATTTATACATTTCAACATCAAACGGAAATGAAGGTCCGGGAATTTCAACAACCGGGATACCCGCAGCTTCCACTTCTATTTTTTCAACCGGAGCTGTACTTGCAAAAGAAGTTGGGAATGATCTTTACGGTACTACCTTAGATAAGGATATTATTCTTCATTTTAGCTCAAGGGGAGGAGAAGTTCTAAAACCCGATGTTGTTGCACCCGGCGCTTGTGTCTCTACTGTTCCTAATTTTGCCGGTGGAGATAGATTTTGGGGTACTTCAATGGCGTCACCTTATTCTGCCGGAGTAATGGCTGTATTACTTGGTGCTGCCAAAGTAGAATTTCCCGATGTAAAAATTCCTTCTCTATTGCTTTATAAAGTTCTAAGAGAAAGTGCAACCTCAATGAATGGATATGATTTTGTCGATCAAGGAAACGGACTTATAAATATTGAAGCTGCTTTTGAACTACTTAAGAAATATATTCAAAAAGGTGAACTTAAGAAATTTGAGACATATACTGTAACTTCCTTTGCACCTAATATGCCGGATAATAAAGCACCTAATTTATACATTAGAGATGCATCATTTTTAGATGGAACTGAGAAGTTTACTTTTAGAATAAAAAGAAACAATTTTCGAAACAATAAAAAGTTTTACAGGTTATATAATTTAAAAAGTACAGCCGAATGGTTAAAACCGGTTCAGAAAAAGGTTCACATTAGAAACAATCAAGCAGTTTATGTAAATGTTCAAATTGATAAATCTATACTCTCAAAGCCGGGTTTGTACAATGCAAGAATAAAAGCAGCAAGGACAGATAAAACGAATACTCCTGAATTTGAACTTATGACAACAATTGTTGTCCCGTACATATTTGAACCTGATAATAATTTCTCTCAAAATTTTGCTAATGAAAAAATTGAACCGGGAATGTTAAAAAGATATTTCTTAAAAATTCCTGCCGGTACTTCCGGAATGAAACTTTCATTTAGTTCAAAACGAAATGAGTTTACGGATATTCGTTATTACTTACACGATCAAGACGGGAGAAAGAAATTTTTCGGTTTTCTGAATGCAAAGTTAGATGAGGATAAACAAGTTAATTATATAAATGATTTTACTCCCGGAGTTTATGAGTTGGTGGTTCTCGGTCAATTTACATCGGATCAAGAATCAATATACGATCTTGCAATAGAATTAAACGGAGTAAATGTTGTTGGACATGGAATAGATAAAAGAAAAAATATAACCGTGGTTAATTATTTTAATAAAACCAAAACTTATGATATAACAGGTAAATTAGTTGGATACAAAAAATCTTATACAATTAAATTAAATGGTGAAAGGACTTACGAAATTCCATTCAAACTAAACAAAGGTGAATCAAAGAAAACTTTTGAAGTAACTTTAAGTAAAGAAGATTTTAATAAAGTAACGGATTTTGCGTTAATGATTTATGATGAAGACGGAAAAGCTGAAGCTGTTGGCGGATTATCATACATAAAGGGCAACGCGTCAGTAAATAAAGTTAATAAAGATGAAGTTGAAAATTACAAATTTGTTATGATTCCAGGATTTGCCAATGAACCGGGTGATCTTTCTATTTCGATAGTTGAAAAAACATATTTTGATGATGAAAATGATATTATTATTTTGAATAATTCCAAATCGAAATTAACCTTATATCCTGATGTTGAATATAAATTAAATTGTGACTATGATGTACCTGAAATAAACATACCTGAAGATTCAAATTATTTTGGTAAACTAATTTTTACTTCCCCCAAAAC
>JAJRZB010000109.1 GCA_024275455.1 Bacteroidota bacterium
AAATATTGTTTTCGATTTTTGGAGATTTGGGTTAGGCTATAAAAAAGGTTACGGTTACAACTTTGATAACTTTTCAATTTTACCTTACTACCAGCTTGGGTTTGTTTGGAACAACTCAAATATAAAACATCCCTACCAGAACATTAGAATTTATGAAGATGACGGTACTCTTATAAAAGAAGATGAGATATTAAAAAAATATAATAGGAATTTAAGATTCGGTACAACCAATATTGGCGGTATTGATATTAAGTTAAACTCTCTTTTAACAATAGGCGGCGCATATGAAACCGGTATAATTTTTCCCGCACACCTCTTTTGGAAACAACTTGGCAGCTTTATGATTGAAACTTTATCCCAAACCGGATTAGATTATTTGACTCAAGGAGTCATAATTAAAAATATTCCCGATATAGCCCCAATTTTTTACTTTATTTTTAAAAACGGATTATCATATTATCTTTTTACATTGAAACAAAAGGATATGAATTGGCCTTTTAGTACAGCAGCACCGCTAAATTTTGAAACGGTTAAACTTAATCTAAGAATTTCTTTTTAAGAATACAGTTTTATGAAAAAACATTTAGAAGAAAACAAAAATAACGCAATCAAATTTTACAAAATGGCTTATGAAGGTAACCCTAAAAAAGCTGTGGAACTGTATGTGGGAGAAGAATATATTCAGCATAATCCTTTGGTGGCTGATGGAAAGAAAGCTTTCATAAGTTATTTTGAAAGAATGCAAGATGAATACCCGGATAAAAAAATCGAGTTTGTAAGAACAATTGCAGAGGGAGATTTAGTTGCCCTTCACACTCACCAAATATGGCCCGGAAATGAAGAATATGTTACTATGGATTTTTTTAGATTTGATGATAACGGAAAAATTGTTGAACATTGGGATGCGATACAATTAATCCCAGAAACTACAGCTAATGGAAATTCGATGTACTAAAAATATTAAAATTAGTTTTGCAAATTATTTAGTAATAAATAAATTATAAATCGTAAACTTCTGAAAGATTAAATATTCCGTTATTTTAAGAAGCACCAACTTACCGACAAGCAGGCTTGAGAATATCCCTTCATTTAACCTAAATACAAGATCCCACTTTTCAGTGGGATGATAATTCTTAAATTAACACAATTTTCCAGAGTGCTAAAATTGCCTCTTGCCTATGTTTTAAATTGCTATTTCATTCAAAATTTTCCTCATAAATCCGATAGTGAGCAATATTTATCATTTAAACAGACAATTATTTATCAATTGACATTAAGAGTTTTTTTCCTTTTTTTAGAACTCAAAGTAGTTTAAATAGGACATAATATGCTCAAAAAGGTGACAGAGTGGAATTATGATAATGCCAAACATCTCTTATCAAGAACTATGTTTGGTTTTAAAAGAGAAGATATAACCTTTGCTCTCTCTTTTACTTTAGATGAGTTTATCGATAATTATTTACTTAAAGAAACACCGGCTCCACCGCCGCCGGCATCTTGGGTTAATGATCCACCCGACTGGCAAAATTTTGATGTTTTGTACCAAAGATATCTCCAACTAATAAGTTGGCAATACGAAGTAATGCGTACCCAAAATACTTCCTTTAGAGAAAAAATGGTTCATTTCTTAGCCAATCACTTTGTATCTGAAGCTGAAAAAGTTTCAGTACCTCAATTTCTTTATCATCAAAATGTTTTATTCAGAAATTATGCTTTCGGAAATTTTAAAGAATTGACAAAAAAAATTACAATTGATCCTGCTATGCTAATTTATTTGGACGGAACTTACAATACAAGATATGACCCAAATGAAAACTATGCCCGGGAATTAATGGAATTATTTACTTTAGGAATTGGTAATTACACTGAAACGGATATCAGACAAGCTGCCCGTGCTCTTACCGGCTGGTACGTCGGTGAAAGTTTAACTCCTTTCTTTGACCCCGACTTATTCGACCCCGGAATTAAAACTTTTTCGGTCAAAGCGGTAATTTCGATTATGCCGATATTGTTGATATTATTTTTACAAAAGAAGAAACAGCTAAATTTATTTGCAGAAAATTATTCAAAGAGTTTGTTTACTATATTCCGGATGAAACAATGATAAATGTGCTTGCTATAATTTTTAGAAATAATAATTATGAATTAAAGCCGGTTTTCTCTGCAATTTTTAAATCGCAATATTTTTACTCTGATTAAATTAAAGGTGCAAGAATAAAATCCCCTAATGATATTATTGTTGGGATTATGAAACAATTTGATATTAAAAATCTTACTCCCGAAAATTATTTTTATGTAATTGACAGTTCTGATAAAATGCAGCAACTACATTTTAGTCCACCGGATGTTAGAGGCTGGGAAGGACAAAGAAAGTGGATAAGCACAACTACTCTTCCGATGCGAAATGAATTTACCGATTCTTTAATAACCGGAAATAATGTTTGGGGTGACCCAATTGGATTTAGTATGAACGTACTTGAGGTTGCCCGTAGTTTTGAAAGTTCGGAAAACGCTGAACAATTTGTTAATGAAATTATTGATTATATGTTCCTTTTCCCGCTTTCTCAAAATGTAAAAAGCAGAATGCTCCAGACTTTATTAGATGGCTCAAACTTATATGATTGGTCAACATATAACCAAAATGCCGAAGCAAGATTGATTAAATTTTTCAAAGCATTAACCAGACTGCCTGAATATCAACTATCATAAAAAATTGAAACTATGAAACTAAGAGATTTTCTTAAACAAATGGCAATAATTGGTGGTGGAAGCGCAGCTTTTTCACTCAGCGGTATGCCGCTTAGAGCTTTTTCAAAACCATTTTTGAATATAAATACTTTTAACGGAAAAATTCTGGTAGTACTTCAACTTAAGGGTGGAAATGATGGTTTGAACACCGTAATTCCTTTCGAAGATGACTTATACTATCTTAATCGTCCGACATTGGCAATACCAAAAAGTAATGTTCTCCCGATTACAAACACTCTTGGTTTCCACCCAAGTATGACTGCAATGAAACCTTTATTTGATGAGGGCAAAATCAGTATTATTCAAAATGTCGGTTATAAAAACCAGGACAGATCACATTTTAGATCAACTGATGTTTGGCTTACCGCATCCGATGTAGATAAATATTATTTTGACGGCTGGTTAGGAAGAACATTAGAGACTGCTTACCCGGATTATCCAGGAACTATTCCACTTCAGCCGATGGCTGTGGAAATGGGTTCAAACCAATCTTTATTACTTGAATCTCAACATGGCGGTATGGGCGTATCTTTTGATGATCCTTGGACCTTTAGCGAATTGCTGAAAGACAGTACAATTGATAACGAACCTGTACCGGATACACTTGCCGGCAACGAACTGAAATTTTTAAAACAAGTTGCTTCGCAATCAATTCAGTACGCAAGTGTTGTAAAAGAACACGCCAATGCAGGATGGCATGAATTTGATTATCCCGATACTTGGATTGGATGGCAGTTAAGAATTATTGCAAACTTGATATCCGGTAAAATGGAGACTCCTGTTTATGTTGCTTCTCATTGGGGATTTGATACACATGCACAGCAAGCAGATGATCACGGTAATTTACTCAAAGAATTTTCCGAAGCAGTTGCTGCCTTCCAAAATGATATTGAACAGCAAGGTTATGCCGATAAAGTTGTAGTTATGACCATCTCCGAATTTGGCAGAAGAGTTGCTCAAAACGGAGGATTCGGTACAGATCACGGTGCGGCAGCTCCTTTATTTGTTATAGGAAATTCAGTTGAAGGCGGAGTTTACGGCAACCAATTGAATCTTGCTAATTTAGATCCTTACGGAGATTTGCCGCATCAATATGATTTCCGACAAATATATTCAACAATTATGCAGAAACATCTCGGTATGGGAAACACAGCTACAACAAACGTATTAAAAGGTGATTTTGCCACTCTTCCGTTTATTGATACAACAGTCGGCGTAAAAAATAATGCTCCAAATTCCTATTCGCTTGGTCAAAATTACCCTAATCCGTTTAATCCCTCTACTAAAATAACTTATTCGGTTTCAAAGGCAGGCAATGTTACTTTAATCATTTTTGATATGCTGGGGAGAAAAGTTGGAACATTAATAAATAAATTCCATAAACCGGGAAGTTATTATATTGATTTTTCAGCAAAAAGTTTAGGAAAAAAATTAGCTAGCGGAACTTATATTTATCAACTTAGAGCAGGTGGTTTTGTTAAAAGCAGAAAAATGGTTTTGCTGAAGTAGCATTTTATTACTTAACCTATAATTTGAAGAACCATATAAATTAATTTGTACAAGTAAAATATATTCCATATATTTATACTCAATATATGGAATATATAGTATGAGTTATTCATTATCATTTTCAAAAGCAATTCTTGTTGTAATATTTATATCCGATAAAATTAGACAAAAACAATACGAGTTTTTATCTACACAAATGATTTCGGAAATACTTAATATTCCTAAACCGACATTGGTTAAAATTTTGCAAAATTTAAACACTGCGAAAATTATTGAGACTAAAGAGGGAAAACAAGGCGGAATTAGATTAGCAAAAGAACCTTCAAAAATTACGATATTAGATATTTTTTCTGCCATGGAAAAAGGGAAACCATTATTTCAGACTTCTTTTAATATTTTAGTCGAGGGAAAACGACCTGATAATGCACAAAAATCAATTGCTTCACTATTAAATAATGCGGAAGATCAATTGAAAAAATCGTTATCGCAAAAAACTATTGAAGAAATTTTAATTGAAATGAACGGCTAATTTTTTTAATCTAACTAACTATACACTATATAATGTTTATAAAAATGAATTTTTCTCAATTTTTCTCATATATACAAGAAGCCCCCTGGTACGAAAAATTCCTATCCCCTGTAATTAAAGAAGTGACCACAAATGATAAAGTTTTAGATATTGGAACCGGATCAGGAAAGTTATTAGAACTCTTACACAATAAAACTAATTCTGTAAATACCGGCATTGATACTAATAATTCTATGTTACAAGAAGCACAAATTAAACTTCACAAAATAAAAGTTGATTTAGTCCAAATTGAACCGAACAAAAATTTACCCTTAAAAAATAGCTCTTTTCATATAATTTCGATATGTAATGTGCTATTTAATTTAAACGAAAAATCAGTTTATAAAATTTTAAATGAATCAATCCGCATTATAAAAAAGGGAGGAAAAATTATTATTCTCTCCCCAACCGGGAAAGGAGGTATACTTAAATTAACAGCTAAATTTTTCTCAATCAAAAATTTGGGCATCTATATTTGGTATTTTGCCACTAAAAATAGGGCTGCTGAATGGACAAATAACTTAATTCTTAAAGAATATTGTAGAAAAAATAACTTAAAATATAATCGAAAATTTACACTTAACGGTTTTGCTCAATTAGAAACCATAAAAGTGTAATATTTTTTTAATCATAACTATATATATTAAACATATAGTTTATCTATAAAGGGGAATCAAATGACAACAATTATTTTAAAACCAGTATTAAAACTTTTAATTTTCTTATCATTTTTTTCGGTAACTGTTTTTGCTCAAGATTTAGAAAATAATAATAAAACTCAATTTTCTATTGAAATTGACCCTGTAACATTTGCATTAAACGGTTATGCTTTTCATCTTAGAATGAATCCGGTTAATTCAAAACATCTTCTAATTGGAATCGGAACATACGCCATGAATATGCCGAAGGAAATTATTAATATAAATAGCAAAAACAAAGATAAAGGCTGGGATGTTCGACTAAACCAAGGTTACGGTTTATTTGGTGAATATCATTTTACTAAAGTTAATAGAAAATGGTTTATTGGAAGTCAAATTAGTTTTCAAGAATATAAAATTGAAAAAAACAACACAATTGGACACGAAAAATTTCAAAATCTACTCTTTATGGGTTATGGCGGATATACCTGGCAGCCATTTAATTTTGACTTATATATAAAACCTTGGGCAGGTATCGGGTATACATCAAAAATATCAGGTAATAATAATCTTAGTGTTTTTAATTATGATGTTTCACCTATTACAATGTTTGCAACCTTACATATAGGCTATACTTTTTGACAAATTCTATTTTATCTGAATATTTAAAACAAAAAATCCCGGCAGAACCGGGATTTTTAAGTAATAATTAAACTATTTTTTAGCCAATTACTTTTACTTCAGAAGCTTGAAGTCCCTTAGGACCTTGAGTTTCTGAAAATTCAACTCTATCGTTCTCTTCTAAAGATTTATAACCGTCACCAACAATTGATTGAAAATGTACAAATACATCATCACCATTTTCTTGTTGAATAAAACCAAAACCTTTTGAACTATTTAACCATTTAACGGTTCCTTCTTTGCGCTCTGCCATAACAGTGCTCCTTTGTATAAATTGATTAATATTGTTTTTGACAGGGCTCTAAAATTCTAATGGTAAGTCTTTGAATTGTTTTTACAACTACATCTACTACACGTATACTTCTAAAGTTACTGCCTTATTATGCAAATATACGCAAATTACAATCGTTAACCTAATTTTATTATTTTAACAGAAAAAATATTCTACTAAATATTATCTCCTTCTTACATTTAATATATTACAGCCGGGTTAACAATTTTCGTATATTTCCGTAACGCCCAAAGATTTTCGTACACGAATTATGAATATTAACTGTTTTCTTCATTAGAAATGACTAATATATATTAAAATGAAAGTATTAAGACAAATTGTAAAATTTATCGGTATACTTTTCTCAATTCCTCTCATCTATTTTTTAGTTTCAATAATATTAACATATATACCGGTAAACACGAATCAAAATTATTCGGATAAAAATAAATCAGTTTATATTAGTACAAACGGAGTGCACCTTAATATCATAATTCCTAAACCTTATATAACTAAAAATCTTTTAAGCAGCCTTAAATATTCCGATGACGATAAATATTTTGCTTTTGGCTGGGGAGACAAGAATTTTTATCTCAACACACCAACATGGAGTGATTTAACATTTAAGAATGCATTCGTTGCATTATTTCTTAAAAGCCCTTCTTTAATTCATTTTACAAGATATAAAACAGCCAGACCGGTATGGGTAGAAATTAATGTGAACCAAAATCAACTAAATAAAATCAACAATTATATTTTAAAAACATTTTACCTAAACCGTGAGAATAAAAAAGTAATATTACCAGACAAAGGTTATTATAATAATGATGATTTTTACGAAGCGCTGGGAAGTTATTCGTTATTCTATACATCCAACAGTTGGGTAAATTCAATATTAAAAGATGCAGGAATCAAAGCTTGTTTGTGGACACCTTTTGATTTTAGACTGATTGATTTCCATAAAAAAGAATCGTAACCTAACAGAAACCGACAGAATAATGAAAGAGATTGATAAAATAAAATTTATGTATGGAAAGGGTGCTCCCTTTCCATTAAACAATTACAATAATTTCAAATGGCAAAAATCATTTTACGATAGAACAACCCGTAACGATAGAGAATTGTACAACATCAGAAAAGACATACAACAAAACCCATTTAAATGGGAATTGAAAAAGGAAATTGAAAATATCGATTTTTAATTGTAATTAGCAAAGGGAAATAATTTATTAACTCAATATTGGGAAACAAAATAAGTATGATAGCAAGAATTTGGCACGGAACAACAAAAATTGAAGATTATGAAACATATACGGAATTTTTAAAAGTCAGAGCAATACCGGATTATAAAGAAACAGACGGTTTTGTAAAACTAACATTCTTAAGAAATACAAAAGAAAATATTGCCCATTTTACATTAATAACATTTTGGAAAAATCTTGAAGTAATTAAAAATTTTGCCGGGGATGACTTTGAAAAAGCAAAGTATTATCCTGAAGATGAAAAATTCTTATTGGAATTTGAGGAAAACGTAATACATTACGAAGTTTTTGCCGAATAATTTTTTGCTCTATCAAAAAATTATTGTTGTCATTTTTAATTTTTCAGAGGTTTCAATACTATATCAAATATTTGAGAGAATAATGTTAAAAATAAGTTTAGTCCTTTTTTCATTAATAATAACTTTATCTTTTTTCGGATGTAATGCCAAACCAGGAAGTAAAAATGTTTTTGAACTCGATAATGGTTGGAAGTTCAAAGAAGGAGATAATTTAAATTATGCAAAACCGGAATATGATGATTCGGAATGGAAAGAAATTAATGTTGGTAACAGATGGGAAAACCAAGGATATGACAAACTGGATGGTTTTGCATGGTATAGAATTAAAATTGTAATTCCCTCTTCTCTCAAAAATAATGCTGAACAAAAGGACAGTCTGATTTTTAACTTTGGAAAAATTAATGATTTTGATCAATTCTTTTTTAACGGCGAACTAATTGGGGCAAATTCAGAAAAAGTTAAACCCGGTACCAAGGTAACCGACTCGTACAAAAACCTGGATCATTCAGCATGGAATGTTGATCGCAGATATTCTATTCCCTCAGATAATAACTTAATTAAATGGGATAAAGAAAACGTAATTGCAATTAGAGTATTCGACTTAGGATTATCAGGCGGATTATACTCCGGAGAATTAAGTCTATCAATGCCGCAGTTAAATGATTATTTAGAAATTAACATCAACAAAAACAATTTTAATATCACCGGGAAAATGTTTGGTAAAACAATTTTAATATCGAATAGATCCGGAGCTTATAAAATTGTTGGTAATTTGGAGATTAAAATTGAGAACAACATTGATGAAACTGAAATATTTAAGGACAAATTTTCATTCTTTCTTGCCCCAGAAGAAAAAAAAGAGATCAAGTTTAGATTTAATAAAACAAACGAATCAACAACTATACAATACAAATTAGCATTTGATGATAATAGTAAAATTCAAATAACTGAAGGAGTTCCTTATATTTTAACTCCCCCGGTAAAAGCGGAACCGCAAATCAATGGAGCATTAATATACGGTGAAAGACCGGGTAAACCGTTTTTATACAGAATAGCTGCAACGGGCAAACGTCCAATGAGTTACAAAGCTGATAATTTACCCAAAGACTTATACTTGGATGGAAAAACCGGGATTATAAAAGGTAAAGTTAAAAATACAGGGAAGTATGATGTGACTTTAACAGTTGAAAATGAATTTGGTGTCGATACAAAATTATTGGAAATAGTTATCGGTGATAAACTATCATTAACTCCGCCAATGGGTTGGAACAGTTGGAACTGCTGGGGTTTGAGTGTTAGTCAAGAAAAAATATATGACGCAGCAAAAGCATTTGTGGATAAAGGTTTGGCTGATCACGGCTGGACATATATTAACATTGATGACGGCTGGGAAATATTTGGTGAATCGGATGAACCGAAACGCAGCCCTAACGGTGAGATTTTAACAAATAAAAAGTTTCCCGATATGAAAAAGCTTGGTAATGATATTCATGCTCTCGGTTTAAAATTTGGAATTTATTCTTCTCCGGGCACGCTTACATGCGGCGGTTATACTGCCAGCTATAAACATGAATACCAAGATGCCAGGACATTTGCCAAATGGGGAATTGATTATCTTAAATATGATCTTTGCAGCTATCGAAAACTTATGAATGACCAAAATTCTGTTAAGGAACTTATTTCTCCATACCAATTAATGAACAAAGCATTAAGAAGTATAGATAGAGATATTGTTTATTATATTTGTGAATACGGTAATGGTAAAGTCTGGGAATGGGGTGAAAGTGTAGGAGGTAATCTTTGGCGAACTACAGGTGATATCTGGGATGATTGGGATAGAATGTATGAAATTGGATTCGGACAAGTAGAGAGTGCAAAATATGCTGGTCCCGGTCACTGGAATGATCCGGACATGTTAGTAATCGGATGGATTGGCTGGGGACCAAATCTTCATCAAACAAAACTAACGCCCGACGAACAATACACACATGTAAGTTTATGGTCATTGCTTTCAGCTCCTTTGCTATTAGGGAATGATCTCACTAAGCTGGATGATTTTACATTGAACCTAATTACAAACGATGAAATAATTGCAATAAACCAAGATAAGTTAGGCAAACAAGCAACTCCAATAATAAAGAAAGAAGGAATTGAAGTTTGGAAAAAAGAACTTTCCGATAGAAATATTGCGATTGGAATTTTTAATGTTAGTAAAGACAATAAGAGCTATAAACTTGATCTGAAAAAACTTGGATTGCATAAAGCTGTTACACTAAGAGATGTCTGGAGACAAGAAAATTTAGGTGAATTTAGTGAGTTTAATACAAAAATTCCTTCGCACGGAGTTAGATTATTAAAAATATTATTAAATTAAAATTGTAAATCGAAACTCAGTTTTAATTATTGAGAATTATTAAGTAATTTATAAAAAGAGACCTCTGAAAAATTGAAAAATTTGTACATTCTTAGAAGCAAAACGACTTAACTACCGCCAGGCAAATATGAGAATCTTATAATTTAATCTAAAAATAAGATTCTGATTTTTATCGGAACATTAATTTTATAGTCTTTATAATTTTTCAGAAATTTCAAATAACTAATAATTATAATCATTTTAAATTGATTCTTATGAAATTATCGCGCAGAAAATTTATACAAGCGTCATCAATATTTGGAACAGGATTACTTACTTCAAAAGTGTTTCCACAAAAAATAATTAGTAATATTCATTCAACACAAAATAAAAACAGACCTTTAATTATTTCTACTTAGGATCATGGTTTACCTGCAAGTAAAAAAGCATTGGAAGTTTTAAATTCCGGAAGATCGGTATTAGATGCTATTGAGAAAGGAATAAACGTAGTTGAAAATGATCCTAAGGTTGATTCTGTTGGTTTGGGCGGATATCCCGATGCTGAAGGAAATGTAACTTTAGATGCATGTATAATGGATTCGAATGGAAACGCCGGAGCAGTTGCATATTTAAGTAATATTAAAAATCCGATTTCTATTGCCAGACATGTAAAAGAAAAAACAGCGCATGTTTTATTAGCAGGAAAAGGTGCGCAAAAATTTGCTCTACAAAATGGGTTTAAAAAAGAAAACCTGTTAACTCCAGAAACAAAAAAAAGATGGGAAAGGTGGAAGCAAACAAACAAAGAAATGCACGATCCGGTAAAAGATAATCATGATACAATAGGATTATTAGCAATAGATAAAAACGGAAATATCGCCGGAGGCGTTTCAACAAGCGGATGGGCATATAAGATGCCGGGTAGGGTTGGAGATTCTTCAATTATTGGCGCTTCTCTTTTTGTTGATAATAATGTTGGTGCAGCCTGTGCAACAGGATTAGGTGAAAAAGTTATTGAGACTGTTGGCAGTTTTTTAATTGTAGAAAAAATGAGAGAAGGTTATTCCCCGTTGGAAGCTTGTAAAATTGCAATTAAGAGGTTATCAAAATATAACAACTCTAATATTTTTCAAGTTAGTTATCTGGCTCTAAATAAAGATGGAGAATATGCCGGTTTTTCTAATCAGAAAGAGTTTAGTTATTCTATTGTAACTAACAATCTCAGTACAATTGTTAAAAGTGATTATTTGTTAAAATGATAAATAAGCAAAGAATAAAATTCTCCATAACTTAATTTTATTTTTACTTTCTTTTCGGTCTGTACAAATGTGTTGCTTGTCCAAAATAAACCTCTGCTCCTTCCATCATTGTTTCAGATAATGTTGGGTGAGCATGAATTGTTAAAGCAACATCTTTAGCTAAAGCAGCCATTTCAATTGCTAAAGTTCCTTCTGCAATAAGTTCGCCGGCTCCGGGTCCAACTATTCCAACACCAAGAATTCTTTCTGTTTCCGGATCAATAATTAATTTTGTTAGACCATCGTTTCTATCCATTGTCATTGCTCTTCCGCTAGCAGCCCAAGGGAAACGAGCAACTTTAACTTTAATTCCTTTTTCTTTTGCTTCAAGTTCGGTAAGTCCTGCCCAAGCAACTTCAGGATCGGTATAAACAACACCCGGAATTGCTGCCGGTTCAAAAGCAACTTTGTGCCCGGCAATAGCTTCTACAGCAACTTTCCCTTCGGTGGAAGCTTTGTGAGCAAGCATCGGTCCCTCCACAATATCACCGATTGCATAAATGTTCGGATCATCTGTTTGACGTTTTTCGTTTACTTGAACAAAACCTCTTTCAGATATTTTGATGTTCGTGTTTTCCAGACCGAGTCCTTTAGTAACCGGTGTTCGGCCAATAGAAATAAGTGCTTTATCAAATTCTAAAATATCTTTTTCTAAGTTTTCCCCTTCCAATTTTACTTTTATTTTCTTACCGGTATCTTCCAGCTTAGCAACTTTTGTTTTTACTAAAATTCTTTCAAATTTTGACTCAATACTTTTTTGAAAAACATTTACCAAATCTTTGTCTGCTCCCGGTAGTAATGCCGGTAACATTTCTACAACAGTTACTTTACTTCCGAGTGCTGCATAAATAGAGCCCATTTCCATCCCGATTACTCCCCCGCCGACAATTAGGAATTCTTCAGGAATGCTTTCTAACTCAAGTGCATCGGTTGAATCCATCACTCGCGGGGAATCAATTGAAAGTCCCGGAATTACTGCAGGAACCGAACCGGTTGCAAGTATTGCTTTTTCAAATAGTAAGTTTTCTTTCGTTCCGTCAACTTTATCAATCGATAATTCATTAGAGCTTACAAAAGTTGCTCTACCTTGAATGTAATTTATTTTTCTCTGTTTTGTTAATTGTCCCGTTCCACCTGTAAGTTTAGCAACAGTTCTATTTTTGTAATCTCTTAATTTATCAATATCAATTTTTGGTTTCCCGAAATCAACGCCCCAGTTAGCTGCTTCTTTTGTTTCGTTTAATAATTTAGCAACATGCAAATATGCTTTGGAAGGAATGCAACCTCTGTGTAAGCATACACCCCCGGGATTTTTTTCTAAATCAATTAATGTAACTTGCATTCCGAGATCGGCAGCAAGAAATGCTGCAGTGTATCCACCGGGACCAGCTCCTATTACGGCAAGTTGTGTTTTGTTATTCATGTAAAAATACTCCAAATTTCATTTTGTCATATCGAAGAAGTTGTTTTTTACGACTGAGATATCTCAAACTATTTGGTTATGAGATTTCTCACCCAACAAAAGACGTTGGGATTCGAAATGACAAGTATTAACGATACAAATACAGTTATGCTTTATTACCCTTCTAAACTTAATAAAAATGGCTGTTCAAGTGCATTAACAACCCATCTTATAAATCTTGCAGCGTCTGCTCCATCAATAATTCTATGGTCGTACGAAAGTGAAAGCGGCAACATTAATCTTGGTACAAATTCACCGTCTTTATATACAGGTTCGTAATTCCCTCTTGATACACCAAGAATTGCTACTTCCGGTGCGTTAACTATTGGAGTAAATGCTGTACCGCCAATTCCGCCGAGATTACTGATAGTAAAACTTGCACCTTGCATATCTTCAATTGTTACTTTCTTATCTCTTGATTTAACCGAAATTTCAGTAAGATCGGCAGCTAGTTGTAAAATATTTTTTTTATGAACATCCCTTACAACCGGAACAATTAAACCTTTCTCCGTATCTACAGCAATACCTATATTAAAATAATCTTTGTAGATAATTTCTTTCGCATCCATATCAATACTTGAATTGAACTGAGGGAACACTTTTAATGCAGAAGCAACAACTTTCATAAGAATAGCTGTAATAGTTAGTTTACCTCCAAGAGTCTCAGCTTTTTTACCGAACTGTTTTCTCAGTTTTTCTAATTCTGTAATATCCGCTTTATCAAATTGAGTTACATGAGGAATAGTTGACCAAGCATAAGAAAGATGTTCGGCTGTTTTTTTACGGATATTGCTCATCGGTTCTTTACGAATTGCTCCCCACTTGGAGAAATCGGGTAAACTTTCTCGTTTTATTCCAATAGACATTCCTCCGCTGCCGGTTCTTAAGCTTTCATTTATTGTTTTAGCAAATTTCTTAACATCATCTGTTGAAATTCTTCCACCCGGTCCGCTGCCCGATACTTCATTTATATCAACTCCAATTTCTCTTGCAAATCTTCTTACAGATGGAGCAGCAGGAGCAATCTTATTCGGAAATGATTTTTTAGTCGGTATTTCCGCACTAATTTTTTCAATTGGTTTCTCCGGTTTAGCAACATCTTTCTTAACCGGTTGTAGTTTCTCTTCAACTGATTTTTCTGTTGGAACCGGTTTAATCTGATCGGGGGCAGAAACATCTCCGGTTTGAACAAGTAAGACTACATCTCCAACTTTTACATTATCCCCGGCTTTAATTTTTACTTCTTTAATTACACCGGAAAATTCGGAAGGGACTTCAACAGTTGCTTTATCTGTTTCAAGTTCAAAAAGAATATCATCAACTTCTACTTTATCACCGGTTTTAACAACTACTTTAACAATATCTGCCGATTCAATATTTTCGCCAAGTTCGGGCATCTTAAATTCAATTGTTTCACTTTTAGCTTGTACATTCTTTGGTTTTTCAGCAACCTCACTTTGCTCTTTTTCTTCTTTAACCACTATATTATTTTCTGCTTCTTTTATTACCTTATTCTCCTCTACCTTTGATACTTTATCATCAAATTCAAATAAAGTTTGACCGACTTTAATTGTATCACCATCTTTCACTTTTACACTTGTAACTATTCCGGCTGTTTCAGCAGGAACCTCTACGGTTGCTTTGTCCGTTTCTATTTCAATTAATATCTGATCAATTTCTACTTTATCACCTTTTGAAACTAAAACTTTTACAACATCGGCCTGTTCAATATTTTCGCCAAGTTCAGGTAATTTAAATTCAAATGCCATTTTATATCTCTAAATTAATTTCGTTTATAATTTAATCGGATTTGTTCTATCCGTATTTATTTTTAAATCCTTAACTGCTTTTTTTAATGTTTCTTTGCTAACTTTTCCTTCTTCATGCAAAGCAAATAAAGTTGTATAAACAATATGCTTAGCATCTACCTCAAAGAAATCTCTTAATGCTTCTCTATTTTCACTCCTTCCAAAACCAAGTGTGCCGAGAGTTGTTAATTTTCCCGGAAGCCATTTAGAAATTGAGTCTGACAAAATTTGAGAATAATCCGACGCAGAAATAAACACACCTTCTTCGCCCTCGGTTATTTCTTGAATATATGTTTTTTTCTCATCTTTACCAGGATTTAATCTGTTCCATCTTTCAATATCGAGTGCATCATAATGGAGATTTTTATAACTTGTAACACTCCAAACATCGGAAGAAACATCATATTTCTTTTCTAATATTTCCTGAGCCTTAAGAGTTTCGTTCAATATTGATCCGCTTCCCAAAAGATGAGCTTTTACTTTAGATTTATTTGAAGAAACTTTGTATTTATACATTCCTTTAATTATTCCGTCTTTTACACCTTCCGGCATTTCCGGCATTTCATAGTTTTCATTCATTACAGTAATATAATAGTAACAATCTTCCTGCAGCTCGTACATTTTATGAATACCGTCTCTGATTATAACAGCAAGTTCATAAGCAAAAGCAGGATCATAAGCTTTAACTGTTGGAATTGAATGTGCTAATACATGGCTTTGACCATCTTGATGCTGAAGTCCTTCACCTGCAAGAGTTGTTCTTCCTGCAGTAGCACCTATTAAAAATCCTTTGCACTGCATATCAGCAGCAGCCCAAGCCAAATCGCCGATTCTCTGAAATCCGAACATTGAGTAAAATGTAAAGAAAGGAATTGTATTAATGCCGTGCGTAATATATGCAGTACCGGCTGCAATAAAAGAGGACATTGCCCCTGCTTCGGTAATTCCTTCTTCTAAAATTTGTCCGTTTTTAGCTTCTTTATAATATAGTAAACTATCCCTATCGACCGGTTCGTATAATTGTCCGGTAGAAGAGTAAATCCCTACTTGCCTGAATAAAGCTTCCATTCCAAAAGTTCTTGCTTCATCTGGTACAATAGGGACAATTAATTTTCCGATCTCTTTATTTTTAAGAAGTTTTGTTAAAATTCTAACGTAAACCATTGTTGTTGATACTTCTCTTCCTTTTGTTCCATCATAAAATTCTTTGAACAAATCTTCGGAAGGAGTTTTAATTTTTTGATTTCTTTTTACTCTTTTAGGAACGTAACCATGCAGTTCCTGTCTTCTTTTTTTAAGATATGTTATTTAAGGGCTATTCTCTTCAGGGCGATAAAAAGGAGCAGTTACAACATCTTCATCAGAGATTGGAATACCAAATCTGCTTCTAAAATGTTTTAATTCTTCTTCGTTTAATTTCTTTTGAGAATGAGTAATGTTTTTCCCTTCACCTGCTTCACCCAAACCGTAACCTTTAACAGTCTTGGCAATTATTACTGTTGGTTTACCTTTTGTTTGAACAGCTTTTTTATAAGCAGCGTAAACTTTTTCGGGATCATGTCCGCCGCGTTTCATTCTTTTTAAGTCTTCATCAGTATGATATTTTACAAGTTCCAGTAGTTCTGGATATTTACCAAAAAAATGATTTCTAATAAAATCTCCATCTTCAACAATATATTTTTGAGATTCGCCATCAATTATCTCATTCATCCTTTTTACTAGTAAACCGGTTTTATCTTGTTCCAGTAAAGGATCCCAATCACTACCCCAAACAACTTTAATAACATTCCAGCCCGCACCTCTAAAAACTGCTTCAAGTTCTTGAATTATTTTTGAGTTACCTCTAACAGGCCCATCTAACCTTTGTAAATTAGCATTTATTACAAAAATAAGATTATCTAATTTTTCCCTTGCTGCAAGAGAAATTGCTCCTAATGCTTCTGGTTCATCCGTTTCTCCATCACCGAGAAATGCCCAAACTTTAGATTCGGATGGAGTTTTTAGACCACGATTTTCTAAATATTTATTAAACCTGGCTTGGTAAATTGACATAATTGGACCAAGTCCCATTGATACAGTTGGAAATTCCCAAAATTCAGGCATTAATCTTGGATGCGGATAAGAAGAAAGACCTCCTCCTTCAACAAGTTCTCGCCTAAAATTGCGTAGTTGTTCGGCATCAATTCTACCTTCGAGATAAGCTCTTGCATAAATACCGGGTGCAGCATGCCCTTGAAAATAAATTTGATCGCCTTGATTATTAATATCTTTACCTTTAAAAAAGTGATTAAAGCCAATCTCATATAAAGTTGCTGCGGAAGCAAAAGTAGAGATGTGTCCGCCAATACCCGGATCCAATTTATTTGCTCTTACCACCATAGCCATTGCATTCCATCTTATAAGACTTTTAATCCGTCTCTCAATTTCTCGTCCTCCGGGAAATTTCGGCTGCTGATCTTTAGGAATTGTATTTACATAAGGAGTGTTAGCTGTAAACGGAAGATCAACACCGGATTCATGTGCATAGGTACTTAAATCTGATAAAAGTTGTCTTACTCTTTCCGGTCCGCCTTTTTGTAAAACATATTCTAAAGATTCAAGCCATTCCCTGGTTTCAAGCTCTTCCATTTCTTGTTGACTTTCTTTTTTTATTTCATCCATTTCTTAAAATTTCCTATTTATTAAAATTTCGAGTTACAATAAAAGTCATTTTATCCGAATTAAAAGTGCATTTTCGTTTTATAATCAACACTTTTAAACAGTCAATTAATTATTCAAATAACAATCTAATATAGTTTTTATGATTTGTCAA
>JAJRZB010000110.1 GCA_024275455.1 Bacteroidota bacterium
TAGCTTTTCATTACATGATATCCGGAAATTACTCCTGAAATTATTAAGAGCCAGCCAATAAAAAGTGAAATTGTAATTGACGTAATTTCCGGCAGAAAAATGCCAAATAAACCGGCTATTAAAAGTAAAATTCCTGCAATTAAGGAATGTGTTTTAAATTGCTTCCTTAATTCGTCTTCAAAAAAATATTGTTTCATTTTTAATTCTCCTTATTTACATTTTTTCTAAAAATGTTCAGCACCCTTCTTTCACTACACAATAATTCCGAAACAACAACAGCTAAATAAAAAGAACCTAACCAAATAAACTCATTTTTATTTTCATTCCATAAATAAACCACTAAGATTACCCATGATAATCCGCTTAAAAACAACCCGATGATTGGATAAGATAATTTTATACCTATTTGTTTATAAAGTTTTATTGCCGAAAAGTTGATGAAAATAAAAATTAGAAGAAAAGTTAAACTGGCAAAAGATGAAATTAATGTTAGATCAGCTGTATTAACTAAAATTAATGTAAGTAAAGAAATTATAGTTAAGCTAACCCAAGGAATATTTTTAGTTCTCTCTTTAAAAGAAAATATTTTAGGTAACGTTTCTTCCTGAGCCATTACCATCCCAAGTCTTGCAGTACCAAAAAGAGTTGCATTAATTGCCGATGCAGTTGAGAGAATTGCACCAATGCCTATTAAAATAAATCCGGCTTTACCCAGAAATGGTTTCGCTGCTTCGGCTAAAGCATATTCTTTGTATTTGGCAATTTTATCCGGTGTTAAATTTCCAACGGCAACAAATGAAACTAAAAGATAAATTGCAATTGTAATAATAATGGAAATCATAATACTTCTCGGAAGATTTTTTTCAGGACTTTTCATTTCATTAACCGAGTTTGGTATTAATTCAAAACCTTCGTATGCTACAAAAATAAGTGCCGCACCAACAAAAAGATTCGATGCACCCTTGTTAAACACCGGAAGCACATAACTTTCTTTTACAAAAAAGAGTCCCATTACTGAAAAAAGTAAAAGTATAATTAATTTTGCAACAACAATTATAACTTCAGTATGACTTGCAGTTTTTATACCGTATAAATTAATTCCGAGAAACAAAAGAATTATAAAACTTGATAGGAAATGTTGTAATTCAACTGTATAATTATTGTTTCCGGTCATTGCAGTTCCGTAAACACCAAATGTATACGAGTATAGTGCTAATGTTCCAATGTATCCGACAAGAAGCAACCAACCCCCAATAGCTGCCAGATTTTTATTCTTAACACTCTTTTCCATATATGTAAAACTGCCGCCATCGGAACGAAAAGTTAAACCTAATTTAGAATATGAATAACCGGTTAATATTGCAATTATTCCCCCAATTAAAAACGCAATAGGTGCAGCATGCCCTGCTAATCCAACCGATAAACCGAGAACGGAAAAAATACCGCCACCTACCATTCCGCCAACACCCATTGCTATTAGTTCTTTTAAGTCGAGTCTTGCCTCTTTCATTTTTATTATTTAATTCCTCTTATGAACTTTATTTTATAAACTTTCTATTTTTCATGTTTCTATACAAATACTCTACTACAAATGATATTATGAAAGTAATAATTGTTCCGTAGAAAACTGTTCTTTCATCAATCCACTGAAAATATAAAAGGGCTATAAATACTATGCTTATAAGAGCAAGATTTAAAGACAAAAAAAACAAATTCCCGCCAATTTCTTTTATCAGTTTTATATGCGATATCATTACGAAAATATAAATTAGTGTAAACACAGAACTCGTAATTGCCGCAACTCCTCCAATATCAAAAAGAAGAGCGAACAACATTCCTAAACCTGCTGTTATATATAAACCTTCATTTGTTCCGAACCATTCTTTCCTTTCAAAAAATTCGGGTAATTCTCCTTCTTTGGCAAAAGAATAAGCAGTATTTGCACCACCGTAAAGAGTAGCGTTTAATGCAGAAGAAATTGAAAAGAGTGCTCCTATAGAAATTAAAAGAAATCCGAAGTTGCCGAGAAAAGGTTGTGCTGCAACAGCTAACGCATTATCTTTAGATGCAATAAGCTCTTTTAACGATAGGTTACCAACGGCAACTAATGCAACAGAAATATAAATAAATGAAACAATAACAATACTTATTAATATTGCACGCGGTACATTACTTTTGGGATCAATCATGTTTTCTGACATGTTGGTAACAAGACCAAACCCCATATAAGAAAGAAAAAAGATAACTGAAGCATGTAACATTCCGCTTGTATGAGACACATCAAAAGATGGAGAAATCAACTCTGGTTTAATTGTAAAAAAACCAAAAAGAATAAATACTCCCAGAATGGAAAGTTTTATCAGTACAATATAAAACTCAGCCTTCCCAATGGCTTTTGAACCGAAAAAGTTAAGCACTGTAAAAAATGAAATAACCAGAACAACTGTTAACCCTAATGATAAAGGGTTTGTTGTTAAACCAACAAGTGGTAAAAAGTAGCCTGCAAACCCCTTTGCAAAAAGAGCAATTGAAATAACATAGCTTAACCACATTAAAACACTTAAAGTACCCGTTAAAACCGTATCGCCAAATCCCTTTAATATAAAAGCAATTGGTCCGGCATTGGATACAATTCTTTTACCGAATTTCATATAAGAATATGCAACGGCAAATGCATAAATTGCAGCAAGTATAAATGTTTCCGGCAAATCTTGTTTTGCTAATTGTGCTCCAACACCAAAAATGGAAAAAATACTTGCTCCCACCATTGTTCCTACTGCCATCGAAATTGCACCTACAAGTGTTATCTTTTTTGGTTCCATTAACATTCCCAATTATTTTGAATTATATCTTTATTATTTTTTTTCATTTATGTTTGATAAAAAAGATAAAATGCTTTCTCTGTTTAACATCCCCACAATTTTATTTTCTTCCATTACCGGCATTTGGTTTACACCATCAAGATTCATTTCTTTTAATGCTTCCTCTAAAGGATAATTTATATCAACAATTTTTACTTCATTAAGCGGTTTCATTACATCAGTTACCGTTGCAGTTTCCCACTTATCTTGCGGAATTTTCTTTATGTCGTGAATTGTCAGCAGTCCGATGTTTTTTCCCTTGTCTTCAACAATAAATGCTCGCCTGTGTCTTATTAAAATATCATTTTGAATAAACTCTGAAATAGTAGTATCAGCAGGAACAAGTCCATAAGACTTTGACATTGCTTCTTCAACAGTATGACCTTCAAAATATTTTGATATTTTTTCTTTTTGAAGTTGAGCAAAAGCAGCACTTTCTAAAAACCAGCCGATAAACGACAACCAAACACCATCAATAAAATAACCGGCCATTATTTCAAAAAAACCAATTGATATAACAATAAATCCGAATACACGACCAATACCTGCCGTAATTTGAGTAGCTTTATCAAAATCTTTTTTCTTATGCCAAATAATTGCACGCAGTATTCGTCCGCCATCTAACGGAAAACCGGGCAGTATGTTAAAAATTCCTAATAACAAATTTATTAATCCTAAATAATGAAATAATGCATATAGGTGAACATTGTTTTTTGTTAAGAAAGCTAAGCCGTAAAAAATAAGTGCTAATAAAAATGTTACTGCCGGACCGGCTACTGAAATTACAAATTCTTCTTTAGGATTTTTAGGTTCTTCCGGAATTTCCGATATACCGCCGAATATAAAAAGTTTAACTTTTTTTACCTTATAATTATACTTTTTCGCTGCTATCGAGTGCCCTATTTCATGAAGCAAAACACTAAGAAAGAAGAAGAAAGCCGTTGCAGCACCTACTGCCCAATAATAAATTTTTGACCACCCTTTATATTCATTTGGGAAATAGCTGCCTGCAAGTATCCAGGTTATAAAAAAGAGGACAAGGAACCATGAGAAATCAAATGTTAATGGTATCCCATATATACTTCCCATTCTAATCTGATTTTTATTAAATGATGTTTTCATAAGCAATTCTTGTTATTTTTAATTTACTTTCCTATTTAGTTATTTAATTAACACAACCGGAACTTTAGATTTTCTTGCTACTTTTTCTGCAGTGCTGCCAAGGAGCATTCTTTCTATTGAATTAAGTCCTTGGTGCCCTAAAAATATTGATGTAACTTTCTTTTTTTCTGCTGTATCTAAAATCACATGGAAAGGAATACCTTCTATTAATAAGATCCTTACTTTTTTGAAACCGGCTTTTTCAAATTCCGCTTTCCATTTTTCCAATTTATTTTTAGCTGATTTGGATAATTCACCCATTAAATTTAAGTTTTGAATTTCTATATTGTCAATTCCGTCAATATATGAATATACACGATTATCTAAAACATTTAATAAGATTAATTCTTTTGAACAGTTTGCCAATTTCTTTAATTCCTTTTTAACCTTAATTGAATGTTCAGAAAAGTCTGTTGGGAATAATATTTTACGTAACATTTTTAACTCCTTTTTTTAATTATATTAAAGCCACGGTTATATCAGATTTACGAGCAATTTTTTCTGCAGTACTACCTAATAAAATGTCATCTCCTTTTTTATCATGTCCGCTATGCCCTAAAAATATAGATGTCATTTTTTTCTCCTTTGCATAATCCATAATACTTGTAAAAGGGGTTCCATTTATAATGTCAGTTTTTACCTTTAACCCGGCTTTCTCCATTTCCGTTTTCCAATCATTTAATTTTTTTTGATATTTGGTTTTTAAAGTTTTATCCAAATTTAAGCTGCCGAAACTAAAGCTATCAATATATTCAGCAAAAGCTAATCTTCTTTCATCCATAATGTATAATAGCACCACTTCTTTAACTCCGCAATCTTTCATTTTAATTAACTGTTTTTTTACTCGAACTGATGCTTTGGAAAAATCTGTCGGGAATAATATTTTACGTAACACTATTCTTACCTCATTGATTTGTTTTTAAGTTATGTTTTTTAAAGAGTCTGTCAAAAAGTTTATTTCCATCAATTATTTTGCGATAGAAAACTACTTTTACAATATCGTTAAACAAGAACCATATTATTGCATAAAGCCAAACAATTCCTGCCCATTCCCAACCAATAGCCGGAATGTATATTCCATAAACACCTAAAAGTGTTCCTAAAATTGCCGTTAAGAGAGAAGCCCAAAGTAATTTAGGTGCTGGGTAAGGTTTTTTGAAAAACCAATCTGTAGTTCGAGTATTAAAAATTGTTCCGTGCCCGGCAACAATTAATTTAACAAAAATAATCGATTGAATAATTGGCTGAGAAAAGTTGGTAAATGTTTCCAACAAAAAGAAAATTAAGAAAGATGAAACTACTCCGGCAAGTCCTATTAATGTTGATAATCCGAACAGCTCACGGTTATTCCATCTAACGGGTTTTTCATCTATCTTTGTGTTATCATAAGAAATCGTTAAAATAGGAATATCATTCAGAAGTGCCAATAAGATAATCATTATTGCTGTTACAGGATAAAAATTAAACAGAACAATTGATAACGTCATAAATATTATAACACGAATTGTTTCGGCAATTCTGTAAATTGCATAACTTTTCATCCTTTCAAAAATCACTCTTGCTAATTTTACCGCATCTACAATTACGGAAATTCCCGGAGCCAGAAGA